>JAFGMN010000182.1 GCA_016927515.1 candidate division CSSED10-310 bacterium
AGGGCCGTACCGGATCCATCCCTGGCCGGATTCCCTGACTCGTCTCCAACGCGATATGATGGCGGCCAAACCCATGGTATACGTGTTCAGTGACCGGGTTCCGGAAGTGCTTCATTACCATATGCCGTTCTGGTTCGTCACCCGGGTCGACCATCCCCGGACTTCGATAATCTCCTGGGACGCGGAGGGATGGCTGACGATTCCGGACCGGTATGCCATCGAATTTGAGCATGATCCGGATTCGCTTGTGGGGTTTGTGATCTGCGAATCGGATTTTCAGGAGTTTATTGCACGAATGGGTAAGAATCGAATAAAATCCTGGCGTAAACTGCCTAACAGCGGCCTCATGCTTGTCCGGTGCAAGGTGACGGTTCCCGACCTGCTGAAACGAACGTGGACGTCGTCGTTAGCGCCCCCCATTCTGGATGTTAGACATCACCGATGATTCCGATTCGAAACACAACCCCCATTGACCGGACGCCGGTTGTCACCGGGATACTGATCGCTGCAAACATCGCCGTTTTCCTCTACGCGTTATCCCTGTCCGGATCCGATCTGATGGCTTTTTTTTTCACGTTCGGCATCGTTCCCGCCCGGTTGTTGACCTTGTTGCCTGGATCCTACAATGGCATCACTAATGCCGCTGTCGGTCCCCTGCTGACGTCGATGTTTATCCATGGCGACTTTTTTCATATTTTCTTCAATGTGTGGACCCTTCGTTTGTTCGGACCCCAGATCGAAGATCGCATGGGCCGCGGCCGCTATCTGCTTTTTTTCCTGGCCACAGGCATCTGTTCCGGCGCGATCCACGCATTCGTCAATCCCCACTCGACCATCCCCACGGTAGGCGCTTCCGGTGCTATCGCCGGTATCCTCGGCGCATACTTTGTGCTGCTCCCGCTGTCCCGGATCACGATCCTGCTTCCGATACTTATTTTCCCGTTCTTTTTCGATGTGCCGGCATTCCTCTACCTCTTCATCTGGTTTTTTTCCCAGGTGCACAGCGGTGCCTGGGCTCTGATCGGGTCAGCACCACGGCATGGCGGTGTTGCATTTTGGGCACACATCGGCGGCTTTCTTTCCGGTATCTACCTGCTGAGTGTGTTAGCGCCGAACAAGCGCCGACGCTGAATCGCTTGACAACGAATCAGATTGGGTTAGGCTAGTGCGCCTGATGGTATCAAACGGGAGGATTGAGATGCGACCCACGGAATGGAATCAGCAAATCAGGAAACTCATTGCGGACAGTGTGATTCGGGTAACCGGTCGATCTGTGGAGATTTCGGAACCGGTGCAGCCGCCGGACACGGTGAATGCGGAGTTTGCGTATCCATGTTTTGAGTTGGCCCGGCTTCTGAAAATGGCTCCGGCCGTGATTGCCCGGCATCTGGTGGAGTCGATGACGGTACCATCCTGGCTTGGGTCTGTTGAGGCGGAGGGGCCGTATATCAATTTCCGGTTGGTTCCGGCATGTCTTGCCGAATCGGTAGTGACCGATATATTCGAACGTGGGGACCGATTTGGATGGTTGGAGACGCAATCCGGCCGAAGAGTTCTTGTAGAGTATTCGTCGCCGAACACGAACAAACCGCTCCATTTGGGGCATTTTCGAAACAATGTGTTGGGTATGGCGGTAATCAACCTGTTGAAGGCGCAGGGCCATGATGTGATTCCGGCGACGATTCTGAATGACCGGGGGATTCATATTTGCAAGGCGATGGTGGCGTATCGCCGGTTTGCCGCCGGGGAGACGCCGGGGACGCATGGGATGAAGGGCGATCATTTTGTGGGTGAGTTGTATGTCCGGTTTGATCAGGAGATGAGGAAAGCGCCGGAGTTGCTGGAAGAGGCCCACGCGATGTTGCGGGACTGGGAGCGGGGGGATCCGGAGGTTCGGGCGTTATGGCGGCGAATGACCGCTTGGGTTGAGGAGGGTTTTGAGGCTACGTACCGGCGCATTGGTTCGGTTTTTCAGCATGTGCAGCATGAAAGTGATACGTATCTGTTGGGCAGGGAAATCATTCTGGGCGGGGTGGACCGTGGTGTGTTCGAGCGCCGGGATGACGGTTCACTGTGGATCGACCTGACCGCTGACGGATTGGATGCGAAGGCGTTGCTGCGGAGTGATGGGACGTCGTTGTATATCACGCAGGACCTGGGTGTCGCTGCTGAGCGGTTCCGGCATCTGGACATCGATGAAGCGATTTACGTGGTCGGTTCGGAGCAAATCTACCATTTCCGGGTTTTGTTCGAGATTTTCCGTAAACTCGGGTATTCATGGGCCGATCGCTGCCGTCATCTCAGTTATGGGATGGTTTATCTGCCGGAGGGTAAAATGAAGTCCCGGGAGGGAACGGTCGTGGATGCGGACGATTTGATGGATCGGATGCGGGATATGTCATTGAAGGTGATGCACGAATCGAAAGTATCGGTTCCGGATGATCGACGGGATAGCATTGCTGAAGCGATCGGACTCGGAGCGATCAAATACTATATTCTGAAGTTTAATCCTCAGAAGGATATTCATTTCGATCCCGAACAATCCCTTGCTTTCGATGGCGCTACTGGCGCATACATTCAGTACTGCCATGCTCGGATCCGGTCCGTGATTCGGAAGGCGTCTCGGGTGATCCGGTCGAACATCCGGTTCGATTCGTTGAATGCCCCGGAAGAAATCGCCCTGCTCCGGTGGCTGCTCCGGTACCCCGGCGTTTTGCAGTCAGCGGCGGCGGATCTCAATCCATCGCGACTGGCGGGATACCTGTGGGAGCTTGCCAGAATGTTTAATGTTTTTTACACCAATCACCGGATACTCGATGCCGGTAGCACCGAATTGATTGATGCTCGTCTTGCTCTGGCGTCCGCTGTGGCAACGGTCGTTTCCGGAGGCCTTACGTTGCTGGGGATCGAACCGGTCACCGAAATGTGATACCCGATGCGGCTGATTTAAGACGCATGCCGGGACGGGTAGGGATCCTCACGGGAAACTCATCCAAAACTGAATAAATACAGACCATTCGGACGGATAATGCCATTGCCGACCCAGGGAGAACCGGGTATATCCATAGAAGCGGGGGAAAAAAGTATGGTGAAGGCATGGTTTGAATGGAATATCCGAATTGTCTGCATGGCATGTGCGATCACCGCCATGCACACGGATTCCATGGTACATCCGGTAGCAGCGCAAACGAATGATGTGGCGATTGGATTCGACAAGCCGATGCTGATGGAAAAGAGTGACCCTCCGGCGCTTCCTCGGAGTTTGCTCCGAAGCAATGCGCGAGGGATTGCCTTGGTCAGAGTATCGGTTACAGCTACCGGGACGACGGAATTGGTCGAGCTGGTCCGGTCGACTGGCATGAAGCCTCTGGATGCTTTTCTTGTTCAATGGGTGACATCGTGGCGGTTTCTTCCGAAGTTGCAGGACAACCGCACGACCGATGGATTTACCATTCTATCTATCCGGTATGATCTGGCAGACAATCGATTCGAAGCACCGCCTGTCAACGAACTGACAATGACGCTTCCTGAGCCGTTCCAGATATTATGGCAGGCGGACCCGCAGCGCGTTGATCATGCGGATGTGCGTACGCCATCGGACAGCTGGGAGGAATCGTATCGGATTGAACCGCTGGTTCCGCCGGTAATCAAACGAATTCCGCCGGAAATTCAAAGCAGTCGAATCAGTATTGGAACGGTGATCGTACTTTCGGTGGATGCGGTCGGCCGAGTGGTCACGGTCATCCGTCCGCGGGGAATTCCGGATGATCGGGTATGGGGCTGGTTGGAGCCGGAATTCGAGCAGTCGATCTGGCCGCCGGATTCGGGGCGGATCATGCGCCGGATTGAGATTCCATTGATACTGGATACAGCACTTTGCAAGGTGGAAATTGGGGGAGCCTATACATCCGGCGTTGATCTGTGATGCGGTTTTGTTGACAGTATGCCGATGAATCGTTACATTTCCATTAGAGACTGCGGCCTGTAATGGAGAGTGACTATCATGGTTTATCGAATAAGCGGCATCTGTTTCGTGGTTGCGATGATCTTCCTCATGGTGAATCCAGTAGACGCCCGATGGTTGATCATCAATACATTGCCGGAGAATGCATCGGTGCTAGTTGATGCGGTGTCTGCCGGGTTGACCCCGGTCCGGCTGGAGGGAAACGACGGTGAGCGTATGGTGGTGACGGTTTCCCTTGAGCCTTTTGCCGATTTTGTTTTCGAGTATGTATTCGAAGCGAACCGGGTGATGTTTATCGATCTGGAACAGCGTGTCGAAGTGGATGAGGATACGTACTGGCAGCGGAAAACCAATGCCAATACGCTGCAGATTGCGCATGAGCCAGCAAAGGAACCGGTGATGGAACCGACGCATGAGCCAGCAGAGGAACCGGTGGAGGAACCAGCAGGGGCGCAGGGGGGAGTAAACCCGGACGTGAGGTTGGTGAAGCCGGTATTGCAGGAGGTGACGGATCCTGATCCTCTCCCGGCGGACCTGATCGGAAAACAGGACAAGGGTATTAGTATTTTCGCGGTTCAGATTCGGCGGGATGGTTCAGTGATCGATATGAAACCGATGACGGAAATGCCGGACGATGCGATCCGTTTGTATCTACAGAGATGGGTGAAGACATGGAAATTTAACCCTGCAACGGCGAATGGTGTATCGGTGGAGGGGGTTGCTCAGGCGAAGATTTTGTTTGATCTGGAGAAGGGGAGTTTTGCCGTGCCGGTGTTAGGTGTCGAAAAACGGGTCAGTATGGCTGGCGAGGTGGATACGGCAAGTGATCCGGAACCTGAACCGCTGGGCGAAGCAACCGCTGAAGAAACTCCGGTGGATGAAGGAATGCTGGGCGAAGCAACCGCTGAAGAAACTCCGGTGGATGAAGG
>JAFGMN010000183.1 GCA_016927515.1 candidate division CSSED10-310 bacterium
AAACTCCTCTTCATAAAAGTTCACCCATTCCATTTCACGGTATTCCCGGTGCGGCGGGTGGGCCTGACCCGGCAGATGGATCCGTTCGATCCGCCGCCAGACCATATCGATAGGACGGCCATTCACGTATAACTTGTTTCCACGGACTTCCGGCTTTTCATCCGGAGTCACGCGATATGCTTCCAGTCCGACATCTTTGAATTTCTGCAGCGTGAGATTGTGAGCAGTTTCTTCCTCAGACAGGTCATACGGCCGCGTGAATACAGCGACGACGGGCTTGCTTGTTGAGCTTCCTTTTTCTTCCCAAATATTCAGGAAAAGTTGGGCAATCTTGTCCAGAATTTTCTCTGGATGAGTTGGATATTCAACAATGTCCGGATTGTGTCCGATATGCTTGAGCTGACCGTATAGCCGCGATGCCCACAAATTGGGACATGCCGGATAGCTGTTGCAGCAGGGGCCTTCCAGCAGAGTGGGGCGGATATCGATGATCTTGTTGTGATTGTTCGGGTCGATTTTTCCCATCACAAGGATATCCAGACCTAGAAGATAGCTGTGAGGGAGCTGGTTTTCCCGGCAGTACAGCATGTAGGCGTTCAGAGAGTTGTTGGCGACCTCCATGAACTGGTCCCAGGCTTTGTCTACGATCCATGTGGGGGATTCCAGATACGCCGGCAAAGGAGATTCGTGACCCCTGTCGCCGATCAAAAGCTGGAGGTGTTCCGGAAATTGCATATCGTCCTCCTTGAGAGAGTTGTTAAGTCTTTATGACAATCAGCGGTAGCTTCAGAGCATGCACGCAAAAGGAGATTTGGACTCTATCATGATTTTGTTAAAAGTCAAGAATCGGGAAGGAAGACCATATGGAACCTTGATTATCGTTGCTTTTCCCCCATGGATCGAATCCCATGGGATGGGATGTGGATACCCGAAATGGGGAGTAAGACGAGGCATCGTGAACTTTTACGATCGATTTCATTCAATTCTAACATATGGCGTGCACACTTCCTTATCGCTGGTTGCTTCCGCTGGTTTTCTCCATGGGTCGTTTCCATGGATTCCGTGATGGGTTCAGGGAGAGAGTGAATCGTGAATCGAAATATTTTGTTCATTTGTACTGGAAATTCAGCACGGAGTCAGATGGCGGAAGCATTTTGCCGCAAGCATGGTGCCGATGTCTTTACGGCCTTCAGTGCGGGGACACATCCCGAGGCCGAGATTTTCCCGGTGGTTGTTACGGTTATGAAGGAAGTGGGTATCGATCTCAGCGGTCACTATCCGAAATCCGTCAGGGAATTTCTTGGGAAGAAGCATTTCGAGCAAGTTATCATCGTCTGTGCGGATGCGGAGAAGGAATGCCCGGTCATCTTCGGATCCGCTCGAAGAGTGTTTCTTCCTTTTGATGATCCTCGGTCGATTCAGGGAAACGAAACGGATATTCTCGATGGTTCGCGACGAATCCGGGATGCCATCGAGTGTGCCGTGTGCCGTATCATCCGGGAAGCTTGATCTTTCCGCCCATTTTCATAAAGTAATTCTGATCCGATTCATGATGGCACTTTTTGTATTTTTTTCCGCTGCCACACCAGCAGGGATCATTCCGATTGAGACGAACCGCTTGCTTGGGTGGTTTCTTGGGAAATAGGAAACTCCAAAAATTCACGATAGACCTCTCTTTATCCAGTTGAGTGTGGTGCTTGTCCGATTTCGACAATGGATTCGTGTTTCGAATGAACCTCTGATTATCTGATTAGCGGAATGGATTACCGAGCTGATTGATTGTCCTGACAGCGCACTCTGTCAATCGGAATCAGGCGGAAACGGTCAGACCGTCGAACAGCACGTATGGGAACAGACTGCTGCCGGCTCCGCCGCCGAATCCGGACACCCAGTTCCGTTCGCTGGAGGATTCGACGTATAGTTCGTTGAACATGTGATAGAAGTTTCCGCCTGTCATGGCGTTTTTTATCCGGCCCCGCGGTTCGCCGTTTTCGAAAAGAATTCCGTATTCGATATTGCCGGACCAATCGCCGTTGATCAGGTTTCCAAGAAGAACACCGGTTAACTGGTCGATCAACAGCATCCGGGGTGCGGACGAGAGAATGTCACGATAGGGCTGGTCGCCGCTCGGGAGCAGCAGATTCGTAAAGGCCGGTCCCGGTGAAGCGGCGTAGCTTCGATTCTTGATCAGCGGTGTATAACGGAATCCATTGCCGGTCGGTTCAAGGTTCAGCTTGGATGCCGAGTTCAGATCAAGCAAATAGTTTTTCAGGACGCCATTTTCGATGAGAAATTTCCGCGAGCAAGCAACGCCTTCATCGTCGATGACCTGTGTTCCGGTCGCTCCGGGAATCAACGGATCGTCGACGATACTGATGTTTTCATTCATCAATTTGTGGCCCAATTTCCCCGTCAGTGGGGACATACCTTTCGCGATGGCAGATCCACTGATACCTGCGCCGAAGGCTGCGAAAATATCCGCCATTGCGTGGGGTGTCATCAGAATGGGGATGTGTCCTCCAGCGAACGGAACATTGTTCCGGCCCATCCGGATCAGTTCAATGACATCCCGGGCGATCTGTTGTGGATCAGGACAAGCGTCTTGACCGAGGTGATAGCGATACGTGCTGAGAATGTTGCCTTCTTCCGCGAGAATCGCCACGGCTGATAGTGAATGAACGGTTGTTTCGTAGTGACGGTCGACGCCGTTGCTGTTCATGATACTCACTTTGAGCGATGTGATGTCCGATCCGGAATTGGGCATCATCGCCGGTTCGTAGGCGATGAGGCTTTCAATGATTCCGCGTGCGTCTTCCACCATCTGATCCAGGCGGTTTTCGGCTGGGGTTGCGGTGGTATCTGGAGCGGTTACTGCTGGTTTCGGGAATGAAAAGGAGACCGTTTCGCCGAATGGGACCAGGAGCAAGGCTTGTTCCACTAGGTCCAGAGCGCGATCCATGTTAGAGGTGGTAACGTGTGCAATCCGATGGTTTTTGATGATTCGGAGGCAGCAGCCGGAATCCTGTGCTTCGTGCATTTCTCTCAATATACCGTTCCTGAATCCGATGGACATACTGTCTGATTCGAGATTGAATATCTCCGCTTCATCGGCGACTGCGCGTGCTTTTTCCAAAATTGCTGCCATTACCTGATGCTTTTCATGGTTCATTCCGCTGATGTCCTCCCTGTTCCGACAGCTGCCCCGGCCCGGGTTCCAGTCCATCGGTCTGATAAGCCTCTACGATACGGTGCCGCAGATGGGCAGCCAGTTCCTTATCCGTTATGACGATCGTATCCCTGAATTCACCCGACCGTATCCGGATGGCGGGCATGCCTAAAAACAACCCTCCCGACCGGCCTTCCAGGATGCGGATTCCTTTTATAAGCAAGACCCCATCCAACTCAACATCGGCTACCGCCCGAATCCGACCACCACGGGTTCCCGTATCAAACGGGTAAATCCGGATACGAGTGATCTCCACAGATACACCGCTCCTTTCATATATCCGTCTGGTGCTCAGACTTCAAGGAACGTGTCATTAATTCTAGCACCGCTTGCCGGGGCGGTTTACCGTGGTAAAGCGTCTGAAACACTTCCTCTGTGATCGGCATTTCCACGGCGTGCCTGCGGGCCAGTTCCCGGGCAGCGATCGTTGTTTTGACTCCCTCAGCCACCATTCGCATACTGCGCTGAATGGTTTCCAGGTTCTCGCCGCGACCGATCCGATAACCCACCTGGTAATTCCGGCTCTCCGTACCATCACAGGTTAATACCAAATCGCCCATTCCAGTCAGGCCCTGGAATGTAATGAGCTTCGCTCCAAGAACCGCACCCAATCGAGTAATTTCCCAGAGACCGCGGGTTATCAATGCAGCCCGGGCATTTGATCCGAGATCCAGCCCGGCCACGATGCCGGCAGCGATGGCGATGACATTTTTCAGCGCTCCCCCCAGTTCCACGCCGGTCACATCGTCGTTGATGTAGACACGGAATGCCTGATTCGAAAACAGCCGCTGCGCCAGACGGGCGGCTTCCTCATCAGACCCGGCGACCACGGCCGTAGCCGGCTGGCTTCGGGCAACCCCAGTCGCGAACGTCGGACCCGATAAAACAAGATATCGGACCGGAGATATCGGACGCAGCACTTCGCTCACGATCTCGCTGACCCGCATCAACGTTCCGTTTTCGATTCCTTTGCTTGCACCGATCAGGATCGAATGCGGAGAAATCCATTTTTTGGCTTGCTCCAGCACGGAACGGATCGTCTGTGTCGGTGTCACCAGGACGATGCATCCGGCATCCGTGAGGACTTCTTCCAAATCATGACTGGGCTCGATCGCCGTCGACATCAGGAAACCGTGTAAAAAGTAAGCGTTATCCCTTGTCTTTCGGATGATCTCGACCAATTCCGGCTCATACACCCACAGTTTGACATTCAAACCATTCCGGCTCAACAGGATCGACAGCGCAGTACCCCAGCTTCCACCACCCAGGACTGCGACATGCTTCCCACCATTGCAGATCACTCCATTCATGCCCGTTTCCATATCATTGGGTCTCCACTTGTCCGACATGAACACGGGATTTTGCACCTTCCCGTTTGATGCGTCACTATATCATCATGATCCGCGATCGTCCAAAAGAACCTGCCACGAAACCCGGTAGTTGATCTTTTTCACCGGGGATACGATAATTCAGCTGGAACGACCACTATGGAAACAATACAACTCGGATCGCGCACATATCAGGTACATGATCGATTGGGTCGAGGCGGTACATGCGAAGTCTTTAAGATCGTCTGCGATGAAACCCAGGATGTTCATGCGCTAAAAGTGCTGTTGGGATCTCAGAATGCCCGGCGTTTTCGCCGCGAATTCCGGTCAATGGCCCGGTTGGATCATCCTAATATCGCTCAAGTCTACGAATATGGCGAGTATGACGACCGGCCTTGCTACAGCATGGAGTTTATTGCCGGCGGAGACATGAAAAACTGGCTCCGGAAGGAGATGGGGATTGTTAGCACCGGCACGGGGCAAGCACCATCGCATCCCGACGATTTCAAGCGGCTGGTGACGATGTTTATCGAAATCTGTCATCCCCTCTCCTATATCCATTCCAAGAAAATTCTGCACCGCGATCTGAAACCTGCCAACATTATGTTGACCGATACAGGTGAAATCCGGCTGATGGATTTCGGTCTGATAAAAGAGCTAGACATCATTCAGGAAACGCTCACGCGAACCGGCACTTTTGTGGGAACGGTTGCATACATGTCGCCGGAGCAGGGAATGGGGCGGCATCTCGATCCGCGATCTGACTTATATTCATTCGGCGTGATTCTGTACGAAGCCTTGTCGGGACGGCTCCCTTTCCTGGGCAGCAGCGTTGTCCAAGTCCTGATGAAGCACATCAATTCTCCTCCGGAACCTCCCACCACCTTGAATCCGTCTGTACCGTTGCATCTCGAACGGCTGACTCTGGCCCTGCTCCAGAAAGAACCGTCAGCACGTCCTGCCAGTGCCGATGAGGTATTGGATCAATTGATGATGTATCTCAAGTCGGGATCGATGCCGATCATGGAAACGATGGAAAGCATCGAGACCGGTGAAACGCCGGATCTTTCGATGCCGGTTACCGGTACGCCCGGGCTGCTGGTACCCGGATTGATTGGTCGGGAAGGAGAGATGGATATTGCCCGGAGTGCCATGGAAAACCTTCGGCGAGGGACTCCCGGAATCGTTTCCGTCGTTGGTGAGTTGGGCACCGGTAAATCGGCGTTCGTGAAAGAAGTCGGTACGTCGGCACGCATGCACGGCTTTTCACTATTACGCGGTGCATGCACCGAAGTCGAACGGTTTCCTTACGGCGCGTTCATCCGGCCATTGGAATCTATCGCGGACCGCTTGGCTGTGAAAGATGTTGAAACGATCCAGAAGGTTATCGGTCATGTCGGACCGATCCTGGCTTCCATTTGCCCGGCGTTCAACCAGATTGCGATTCTGAAAGGACTACCGCCCGTCGAACCACTCGAACCTTTGCAGGCAAAACTCAGAAATTTCGATGCCATCCGATCCGTGTTCGAGAATTTTTCCCGGGACAACGGTTTGGTTCTTATTGTCGAAGATCTCCAATGGGCCGATGACCTGAGTTATGAGCTGATCCATTACTTAGCTCGAAACCTGTGCCGTACTGATCGTCGACCCCCCTCCCTGTTGCTAATTCAGACGTGGCGGCCCGAAGATCTACCAAAAGTCGGTGTTGCTTCGCAGTTCCGGAAAAACCTCATTACGTTTCCCTGCCATCAGGAAGTCAATCTGAAACCCCTGAGCAGAGAATCGGTGGCGCAGATGATTGTCGCGATGCTGGGTGACCGTGACGTTCATCCGGGGGTTTTCGACGAGGTCTTTAAAGACAGCGGTGGAAATCCGTTTTTCATCGAAGAAATCGTTAAGAACCTGATTAATCGGAGTATTCTGAGAAAAACAGATGGCCAATGGGTGTTGGATTTGTCGGATACCGTGGATTCTCTCCCTGCGGTCACCGTCGAGAGATTGTCATCGACGATCATCAGTGTACCCAATCGTGTCCGGGACATCATCTCGCAACGGCTCGACAAGTTGGATGAGGAAATCCGCCAGGCTCTGAGAATTGCTTCGGTCATCGGTATCGAATTCGAATTCGATCTATTACTGGCGGTGTCTGGTGCCGAGGAAGACGAACTCCTCGATCAACTCGATGAAGCCATGAAAGAGGACATCATCGAAGAAGTCAAAGGCAGCGGTGGCGAGGTATTCCGATTCAGGCAGAATATGATCCGTCAGGTTTTATACAACGGGTTGTCGGAGCGGCGGCTGGGTCGGATTCATCGGAAAGTGGCGGAAGCCATTCTTCGCGAAACCGGTGAAGATGATCCGGAGGTTTTCGAACTGCTGGCATTTCATTTTGACCGGGGCGGTTGTATTCGGGAGGCCATTCCCTTTTATCTACGCGCCAGTGAACGGGCGTTGGCTTTTGCGGCTGAATCGAGCATGAATTATGCCAATCGGGTTATGGAGCTGATCGATTCGGCGGGACAGCTGGATGACACTCTGATTCAGGGTCAGACGCAGGCGTTGCGGTTAAAGGGGAGAAGCAATGAATTGACGGGGAATCCCGATGCAGCGGTCGAAGCGTATAGCCACCTGCTCAAGTTGGGTGAGGACACGGGGCGTCCGGCGATCGAGGGCATGGGGCTGCAATACATGGCCGGAATCCTCAGTGACCGCGGGCAATATCACGAAGCGATCGAGATGTATGCCCGTTGCCTGTCGATTACGGCAGACAAGACAGAAAACAATCTGTTACGTGCGAATGTCATGGCGGAGATTGCCAGTGTATACATGAACCAGGGAAGGTATCAGGAGTCCATCAAGGTTTTGGATATTGTCCGTCGGAAAATGGCTAAGATCCAAAACCTGCCGGGTATCGCCATGTGTGAACTCACTCTTGGGTTATGCCATTATTACCAGGGCGACTATTCACAGTCTCTGGACCTGCTGACATCGGCTGTGGATCGGTACAAACGGATGAATCACCAATATCAGGCAGTAAAAGCTCTGAACAACATCGGCGGAATTTACCATGCTAAAGGGGATACGCTGAAGGCGATGGAGTATTTTTCCCAATCGGTGGAAATCAGTCGGAAAACCAGCGATTTATATTCGGTTGGAGCGATCCAGGGCAATCTTGGTGTACTATACCACGAGCGGGGGCTGTTCAATCGTGCTGCGGCCAGTCTCGAGGAAGCGCTGTCAATTTCACGGAAACTGGGTGATCGGCCGGGGATCACGACATCGCTTCTGAATCTGGCGGCATTGCGCATGGATCAGGGAGAACTCCGGAAACCGTTGGCGATGCTGGAGGAAGCGGAACGACTGGCGCAGGAAATGGGTGATAAATACCTGACAGTTTACACGTTGAGTCTTCAGGGCGATTTGTTTTTGCATTATGGTGACTTGTTGAGTAGTCGGCAAAAGAACGAGCGGTGCCGTCAGCTGGCGGCGGAAATCGGCCTACGGTCCCAGGAGATTGTTGCTGGAGCGAATTTGGCTTGGATTTGTGCCCGGCATGGTGAAATCCCGATGGGGATCGAACAGGCGGTCCATGCTGTTCAGAGCGCCGAATCATTGGGCGATTCTGACAGCCTGCTCCGTAGCCGCTTCAGACTATCGGAAATTTACCTTCTGGCGGCCCGATACGATGATGCCCGGAGATCGGCGGCGCCGGGAGTGAAGCTGGCTCGAAAACGTGGATACATTATGTATCAATGGCAGTTTGCGGCATGTGTGGCTAGAGCATGGTTTGATCGTGGAGACTATGATCGAGCCTTTCCGGCCTTTCGGATGGTCATCCAGGTGATGACGGCCATGCGGAAACAGCTTGAACCACAGCTGATGGCCACTTTCTTCGCTCAACCCCTGGTTCGGCATCTCCTCGAAGATATCCGGGAAACCAGTGAAATTCTGCAAAAATCCGATACGTGGGCGACGGTGGTCAAACTGTTGGATTTATCGGCCTGATTTGCTTGACCCATCTGCACAACTTGGTTTTAATCCCTTCCATGAATGTGCTGTTCGATGCCAGTTGTCTGATGAAAGAACTCACCGGCGTGGGTGTCTATGTCCGGGATCTGCTGGATCGCATGATTCCCATGGATGAAACCATCCGGTACACGATCTTCATGAATGCGATGAAAGGTGAAACCCCCCGGTTTCCATGGACACAATCTCCCAATGTAACAATTGTTCGCCGACGGATTCCCGGAAAACTTCTTTTAGAATCCTGGCGCAGGAATGGGCCTCCATCCATCGAAACCCTGGCAGGTTGTTCGCCCGATCTCTTTCATTCACCTAATTTCCTGTATCAGCGCACGGGAGTGATCCCGGTGATTGCCACCATCCATGACCTGGCATTTCTCAAGCGCCCCCAATACGGAGATCGGTATGCCGGCCGGTATCACCGGGAAACGTTGACACGAAATCTCCATCGCGCCAACCGATGCGTCGTGGTCAGCCATGCCGTCGAACAGGATCTACAGCAGCACTGTGGCGTCAATCCGGATCGGATATCTGTGATACACCATGGATTGAATCCTTTGTTTTCACCGACGGTGCGTCCGCAGGCAATGCGCTACACCCAACGGTTCCCTCGGCGCTTTTTGCTGACGGTCGGATCGGTGGAACCAAGGAAAAACATGCCGCTTCTTGTAAAAGCATTCGGACGCATTGTTCCGGATCACCCCGACCTATATCTCGTGATCGCTGGCCGGGCAGCGGATGGTTTGATCGATCTGGAGAACGCCGTGCGGGAAGCCGGCGTGTCCAGCCGTGTCCAGCTGACCGGCTATATTGACCTTGACCATCTGATTGCGTTGAATCAGCATGCTCTGGCCGCTGTTTTTCCGTCGTGGGATGAAGGTTTCGGATTTCCTCCTCTGGAAGCATTGGCGTGCGGTACACCGGTCCTGGCCAGCGATATTCCGGTGCATCGCGAGATTCTAGACGACGCTGCATGGTTTTTTCAGGCGGATTCCGTGGATGCATTAGAAGAATTGCTGCGACACAAGTTGGCTCAACCCGATTCCCTGGTCGAGAAACGTCAAGTCGGTTGGGACCGGGCGCGGTTTTTTTCATGGGAGAACGCAGCACGGAAGCATATCGCGTTGTACAGGAGTCTGGTTGCGTGATTCAGGTATTGTTTGATGCCCGTTTCATCACACCCGAACGAACCGGTGTCGGACGAGTGACTGAAAACCTGCTTCTCCACTTGCTGGGTAATACCCAGGAAGTGTCGCTGCACGTCATGTATCACGATTCACTGCCCAACGATCTCCTCGGGCTCCATCCGGTCCGAGTGGATACGCCGTTCGACAGCCATCCCCGTGGTGATCTGCACCGCAACATCGCGATCCCGAGAATGATGCATGAACGAGGGATCGATTTATTCTTTTCACCTGCCTTTTACTCGATACAGATGCGGCGTGGTATTCCGCAGGTTGTCCTGATTCACGATCTGGCGGTGTACGACGAAGCTGAAACGGTAAATCCCGTTTTCCGCCTGTATCTTCGCAACATGATCGGTTCCTCGGTCCGTAACGCAACGGTGTTGACGACTCCATCGGAGTTTATTCGGCAACGGATTATCGACCGATTCCACGTACCGGATGATCGTGTTCGGGCAATTCATCTCGGCGTGGATCCATCGTTTTGCCGGTATGACGATCGCCGGGCGGAACAACTCCGTCGACAGTATTGCCTGCCATCCCGCTTTATCTTGAATGTGGCGACGATCGAACCACGGAAAAACCTGATGTCGCTTTTAGATGCTTACAGCATATATAAGTTGAGGGCAGCGGATCCCTTGCCGTTGATCCTGATCGGCAAGCCTGGATACCGGTCAGAAGAGATACGGTCTCGGGCGGAAGATGCTGATTTGTCAACGCATGTGCGTTTTCTTGGGTATATACCGGAACCGGATCTTGTCCAGTTGATGGGGCTTGCCGTCTGCATGGTATTCCCATCGGTGTATGAAGGATTTGGATTGCCGGTTTTGGAAGCGATGGCGACGGGGTGTCCGGTGATTGCATCCAACCGGTCGGCGTTGCCCGAGGTGACGGGGGAAGCGGCGAAGTTGGTTGATCCGGACGATTGTTTGGCGTTATCCCACATGATTGAAACCGTGACCGGACATGCCGAATTGCGGAGGCGTATGAGTATTGCGGGGAAGATGCGGGCGGAGCAGTTTTCATGGGAAAAGATGGCGCAGCAGTATCTGGATGTATTTGATGCTGCGATGCGTATCCATCGTAATACGAGGATGAGCGAATGACAGAGCGGATGTTGACAGTGGGGATATTGGGAGCGACCGGCGCTGTTGGGCAGCGTTTTGTTGCCTTGTTGGCGAATCATCCCTGGTTCCGCATTGGTGCGGTGATGGCCTCGGAGCGATCGGTGGGCAAGGTGTATGGTGATGCCGTGCAATGGCATTTACCGGCGGTTCCCGGGGCAGCGGTGAGGGAGATGTGTGTTACGCCGTGCACTCCGGACGGACGGGAAGGGCTTGATTTCGTTTTTTCCGGGTTGCCGGCGGAAGAGGCGGTGGAGATCGAGCCGCTGTTTGCTGCGCGGGGGATCCCGGTTGTTTCGAATACCCGATCGCATCGGATGGATCCCCGGGTACCGCTTGTCATTCCTGAAGTGAATGCGGGTCATTTAGCGATCATCCCGGACCCCAGTCGAACGGGGGATCGGCAGGGCTTCATTGTAACGAACCCCAACTGTGCAACGAGTGCTTTGGCTCTGGCTTTGGATCCGATTCATCGGCGTCTGGGCGTCCGGAAGGTCATGGTGGTAACTGCCCAGGCGGTTTCTGGAGCCGGCTTTCCGGGACTGAGTGTCATGTCGATTTTAGACAATGCGATTCCGTACATCAGTGGGGAGGAACCGAAGCTGGAGACTGAGCCATGTAAGATTTTTGGTTGCATCCACCATGATCAGATTATGGTGAGCGACATGGTTATCAGTGCGGCATGTACGCGCGTTGCGGTCCGCGACGGGCATCTGATGCATGTCTCGGTGGAACTGAATCAACTGGCCAGCCGGGATGAGATAATTGCGTGTTGGGACGATTACATTTCCGATATTCATGGTCTGGGATTACCTTCTCAGCCGGAGCGGTCGGTGGAGTACCTCGATGTGCCTGATCGACCTCAGCCGCTGCTGGATCGGGACCGCGGCCAGGGCATGACTGTGACGGTGGGGCGTTTGCGGGAATGCGCTGTACTTCAATGGAAATTTGCGGTGCTCGGGCATAATACCATTCGGGGGGCGGCGGGAGGCGCGATTCTGCTTGCCGAGTTGCTTACTGTGCGTGGGTGGTTTCCGAGGTCATGATGTGCGACCGGCAGGTGCGTCGGAAGGTGTCATTTAGGAATGACATACTTGTCACCTGCATGTGACATGCAGGTGATATCAGTGTGTGTGTGTGTGTCCGGGAGCGGGATTGTACGGCATGGTATGAGTTTTGCTTTACCGTGTGTCAGGAAAGGAGTCAACGCCATGCGTAACCTGAACATTGCGATTCTAGTGACTGCGATAACGGTAGGGATGTGCTTTCTCGGTGTGGAAGGGAGTGATGCTTCAGATACCGATGAGGGGCACAGCCGGTTGACGTATGTCAGTGGTGATGTGGTTTTACAACCGTCAAGTTCCGGCAATACGTTGGAGGCGGTTGTCAATATGCCGTTGATGAGCGGGGATCGTCTGGCTACGGGCGTGGATGGTGCGGTGGAGTATCGCATGGGGGATGGTGTGCTCGGCTGGACCTGGCATGAGACAAAGATGGAGTTTTCTGATTGTGTAGGGGAAGAAAATGGAGCACATCGCTGCCGGTTGATGCTCTGGTATGGTGCAACTGCGGTTCGAACGAAGTCCATGAGCGGTGGAGAGCACCGTGTGGTGGTAGATATCGGAAGTGGAACAGTGGAATTGGGAACTGATTCGCTGGCCCGGGTGACGTTCGAAAGCGACATGACAGCGGTGTATGTATCGATTGAAGAGGGAACTGCTGGTGTGTCCAGCGCTGGACGTGGAATGCCGGTTCGGGCGGGGGAGACCGTGATGATGCAACCGGGTTCCGGGGAATGGTCTCAGGTGGTGACGCCCCAGATGGATCCGTTTGACGAGTGGTATCAGGAACGGGATCGACTGTTGTCGGGAGCGTATGATTATGCCGATCAGGTTTCGGGAGACATGATTCCTCCGGAGTATGCCGATGAGGCAGCGGCACTTCATGGATACGGGCGATGGGTTACAATCGGTGGTTCCTGGTATTGGTCGCCCTACGTGGCTGCCGGGTGGGTACCGTATCATCATGGCCACTGGGACTTCTTTCCCGGATGGGGATGGACGTGGATTCCGTATGAACCTTGGGGATGGACGGCATTTCATTACGGTTTCTGGTCATACTACTACGACTGGGGATGGCTTTGGATTCCGACATGGCGATGGCGTCCACACTATGCCTGCTGGCGGTATGACGGACGTTCTGTACACTGGGTGGCAGCACATCCCGATGATCCGATGGACAACCATGGCATGTTGCGACCGGGATCAGTTCCCCGGAACAGTCAGTTGGAGATCGGAATTCCGGTCGAAGCCGGTCAGACCATCGAAGAAATGATCCGACGAGAGCCGATCCGGCGGAATGCGGTGTATGCTTTGCCGGATAATACGGGTAGCTGGTCTGCGCGACTTCCCGATACCCTGAAACCGTCGATGAGCCATCAACCCGGTCTGGATTCAAACGTATCGGAAGCTCCTGCCCGGATCGAGCGATATGGACAGCCATCGGTGATTCCACGAAATCAGCCTGTCGCTCCGTTCCATCGTGCACCGACACAATCTGTCCGTCCACGGCAGATCGATCGACCTCTGGGCGGCGATCGGATTCCTAACTACCGGCAGGGACCGTCCGGGATCACGGAGATTCAACGTCGTCACTCTGTTCCCCGCGGTCCTTCAGCACCGGCATCGCCGGTTCAGAATCCGCGATCATCGACTCTAGGAACATCCGGACAAGGAGGACACTCCATTCGACCGAGCCAGCTGAATCAACCAAATCAACCAAATCAGCCACAGATACAGGTTCCCCGAAAACAGAATCCAATTTTGAATCTTTTCAAGAAAACAGCGGATCAACGCGCGGTCAAAAAAGGGGTGTCGGTACTAAAAAAGACACCGAAATCCACTGGCGCACTGACTTCATCGCAATGAGGGATCTCTCCGAACCACTGCTAAAGCGTAAATTTGACCGCAGCACCGAATGTCACGATATCGGAATCAAATTCGTCGATGTCGTTCCACTCGTTAAATTCGTAGTTTGCGTTGATATCGAGGAAAAGATGCTGGGTCAACAGCGGGAATTCGATTCCTGCCCGAAGCAGGTAAAATGAATCAGTCCATTCATCGGCATCGTGGAGGTCTTCCGTAAGGTTTTCCCATTCCACACGATGCCAGCCGACACCACCGGCAATGTAGAATGTTTGTCCCAGTGTTGCGAGAATCCGTGGAGAGATGGAGGATTCGGCATCGAGATATCCGTCGGGATAAGTTTGAACTTCGGCGATGATTCCGAAATGGTCGTTAAACTTAAAACGATACGAAAAATTGATCGCCAGTCCGTCTTTATGGAATGCATCACCGAGAGCGTCGTCCACTTCGCTGGATATATCGTCCAGCGTGTAGAAATAATGAAAACCAACTCCAAATGTATGATCAACAGCGCTCACCGATACCGGAATCAAGAACAGGGCGAATAGTGAAAGGCCAATCATGGTGTGTCTCATCGTCGTTGTCCTCCTTTGATAGATTTCATCGAATTTTCAACGCGGTCGCAGCAATCAATGCAAGAATTGTCGAGACAATCCACAGCCGGACCACGACTTTCGTTTCTGCTAACCCTCGATACTGAAGAGAATGATGGAGCGGTGCCCGGAAAAAGAGACGCCGACCCCTCGGAACGAAGACATATTTCGTTAGAAAAACCGTGGCAGCTTCTGCAACGAAGACTCCACCGGCAATTACAAACAGAAACTCCTGCTTGATCAACACAGCAATTGTTCCCAAAATGCCGCCCAACGCAAGCGAACCGGTATCTCCCATGAAAATCTGCGCAGGATACGCATTGTACCATAAAAACCCAATTCCAGCGCCAATGAACGCCGAACAGAAAATCAGGATTTCCCCGCTCCCTGATAAATAATCGAACAACAAGTATTCCGACCATCGCGTATTGCCCATGACATAGGAAAATGCTCCGAAAACAGCGGCTACAAGGAAGGACGGGACAATGGCCAGTCCATCAAGACCGTCGGCAAGATTGACGGAGTTCGATATGGCGACAATGACGAAGATGATGAAAGGGGCATACCACAATCCCAAGTCGGCGATGGGATTTTTTATAAACGGCAAATAGAGTTGATCGGCGACTTCAACCGGTGCAGGTGACCAGCCGGGATGAAGGTAAACAATGCTTAAAAGCAGTCCGAACAGCCCCTGCAATGCGATCTTTTTTTTGTCACTCAACCCGGCTTTGGAACGATCGCGAAGCTTGAGAAAATCATCGCAGATGCCAATACTTCCAAACCAAAGAACCGATGCGATTAATATCTGGATATACCGATTGGTTAACTCACACCATAGGATGACAGCGATTAATACCGTCATCAGAATCAGAAGACCACCCATGGTCGGTGTCCCGGATTTCCCTTGGGCATTGACCAAGTTGTATCCCCAGGCCAAGTCGGTTGCCTTGCGCCGCTTCAGCCAGCGAATGAAGGGTGAACCGAGAGCGAGGGACATGACAAACGCCGTAACGGCAGCCAAAATGGCCCGGAATGTAATATAGCCAAATAGCCGCATCCAGGACAGAGATTCGCTGCGCTCGCTTAACCATGTTAGGAATTCATAGAGCATTGTCTTGATTCCGGATGGGTTCAGATTTTGATGGGGTCATGGATATCTTGGCCAGTGTGTTATACGTTTCGCGGATTGGGAATGTGGGAATGAATTCAGTGCATGTGAGATCGATTGAGGACATGACTGATGCCATGCGTTCCTGATCGAGTCCCAGTCGTCCGGCGGCTGAAACGAAGGCTTCGAGAGCGGCGACGCGTACTTTCCATATGTCGTCCTGCATTGGAATTTCGATGGCCCGGAGATCGGCTTCCGAAGTGGCGGCTGTTCCAAGCGCGTGGAGCAGCGCGGATCGGACTTCGAAATTTTTCTCGCGATAGATGCGGGATGGCCGGAGAAGGGGATAACCTGACAGGCGATCCGGAGGCTTGCGGTACAGCTTGGCGATCAGGGTGCGGGCGAGGTGGGGGTCCGGCGAACCGCAACACTGCAAACCGAAGGCGGACTCCGTTCGCACTTCCCAGTATGGATCGTCAAGACCCGCCAGGAAAACCCCGGGTTCGCACGCCCCTATTTCCCGCAACGCAGCTGCACTGTTCCTGCGGATGAAACCGGGTTGGGAACGATTTTCGAGGAACTGGACTAACTCATCGGTATACTCGGTCATTCGACCCATCCCTGCCAGTTTCACGGCCACGTTCCGAATTTCCCAGTCGGTGTCGTGTAAGTGGCTGTCCACCCACTTCCGTGTATCATCCGGCCATTCCCGTTTCCGTGCCCGTGACAGGCGGAGGAACGCAGCTTGCCGTTCGGTTCGCAGTTTCAAGCTTTTCCGGATAAAACCGATGATGAACATTTCTTATACCAGGTGCCGAAGAACCCCAACGATTGCGACTCTGGAAAAGAATGCAACAAGATGCGGCGGAGTGCAACAGAAAAAGCGGAGTTTACATCATATCGACGATCAGATCGGTAATGGGAGTGGACCACCGGGGGTCCCTTCGGGGAAGCGGAGGATAGGGGGGCGGCATTGTCAGGCGTTTGCGGAGCGTGGTAATCATATAGTCAAGATCACCTAATAATGTACGAACGAGGGGGTATATATCGATCCAAACTTCGCCGAAACGATCCAGGTTGGCATCATCCCTTATCTGAGTCGACATGCGTTCCAGCATAGCCAGTACAGCGGGATCCGGAGTGGAGATCAGGCATCGCCGTAAATCTTCCAGGTGATCATTCCATTCTGCCGAGACCTCGAAAGGGGTATAAAAATAGCCGAAAACAAGCCGGAGAATCGTTCGGGCAGATGGATCGGGAGCAAGCAGGGAGAGGGCGGATTCGAATCCATCGGGAGGTAAATAATCTGCGGGTGACCGGTTCCAATGCGCGAGCGACTCGATTGCTGACCGAGCAACAGAGAAGTTTTCGGAAGGGTTTAGCAGGAGACCGCGGGTGTAGGGTATCATGCTTGCGGGCCTGCCGGTGAGTGGTCCGGGGAAGGCAGTCTGAGCCGGGGCATAATCATCAGCTGATATATTGTCCCAGATGACTGGGTTTCGCTGCAGCATATCCCGAATGGGTTGCAGGTCCGCGGGACTGATCTGACGGGAGATGATTGTGGGGCCTGTCCAAAAGACATCCCATGTCGTAGCCAGATTCTGGCCGATAGCGTTCAGATACGTTTCAGCACCGGGCCATGTGTGAAGATGCCACTGGCTGTATGCTGTGGGGCAGAACAACAGAGGTTTGCCGGCGATACCGGGTCGATTGGAAACAGAGGCTGCTGCGTCACAGTGGAAACCGGCATCGGCGCGCTCATACGGAATATCGTCCATCAGCAGAGCGAATCCTCCGGGTTCCATCCCTGCCAGTTCGTCAACCCGACGGACCAGGTCATGGATCGTATCCGGCTGGATGGACAGCCCAGGTGATACGGCGAGAATGATCCGGACACCGGCATTTCGTCCATGAGAACACAACGCACGGATACGGCGTTTCTGATCGGCGGGAAGTCGGGAACGCCAGTTCCATCGGTGAAACGGATCAAATTTTGGTGCAATCAGGTACGTGTTCAAACCGGATTGTCCAAGTTGATCAATGAGTGTCTTCCGCTGGCGTTCCGACCACGGACGGCCATAAAAGCCTTCGATGGCACCACAGTATGCCCAGAACTCCAACGCTACCGGCTCCATCGATTTCATACGGCGTTGGGCACATCCACGAAGTCGCAAGGGATGCCAAACATGGATCGAATCGCTTCGGCCAGTGCTATCGGACCGAATCGTTCGGAGTTGTAATGACCCGTGCTGAGAAAGCAGACACCCCATTCTTCAGCCGATCGGACCGATGGTTCCGAAGGTTCACCCGTGATAAATGCATCGATTCCGAGGCGCCCGGCTTTCTCCAGCAGAGAAGCGCCACCCCCGGATACAACGGCGATCGATGCAATAGTACCGGCCGTGTCGCCATACATCCGGCAGGGATCCGGTAACAGAGCGTCGAGACGCTTCTGCAGGTCACCGGGTTGAAGAGGTGTTTTCAAACGACTGATAAACCCCACATCGAACGGCTCGGTACGTTCCATGCCCAGGGTTTTTAACAACATGGCATTGTTTCCGATCTCGGGATGAGCGTCCAACGGAAGATGATAGACCGCCAGGTTGATGCCGTTGCACAGCAGCGTCCGGATCCTTTCCATCATAATACCGGTCAAATGAAAAGGATGAGGACCGCCTTTCCAGAACAAGCCATGATGCACGACAACCAGTTGTGCACCCCGCGTAACGGCTTCTTCAAACAATCTCCTGCTCGCGGAAACACCCGTCACCGCCCGACACACGGTCGATGTTCCTTCGACCTGCAGGCCGTTGACACAATAGTCCTGAAAGTCACTTGTCTGGAGAAACGTGTTCAGCTTGTCTATGATCAGTTGACGATTCATCCCGGTTATCCTTCCATCCGATCATCCAGTGACCGGGTGACCGGCTCAAGAAACACGTTGTCGATCAAGCGGACAGAATCCACATATGCCGCGATCGCCAGAACCGCCGGCCTGTCCAGAACGGTCAAGGAAGCGAGAAATTCCCGGTCGCGGCACTCAAGATACTGAATCGTCATTCCCGGATCGGCACTGATAATTTCCCTGGCTGCGGCCACCAGCCGATACACCCGGGTTTCTCCGGCTTCCACCAGACGACGGGCTTCGGTCAACCCGCGATAGATCAACGGTGCCACCTGCCTGCCAGCCGGCGTTAATCGAACGTTTCGACTGCTCATGGCCAGGCCATCCGGTTCTCTCACGGTGGGACATACACGAATCTGGAGCGGCCAGCCCAATTCCCGGGTCATCCGGTCGATGACCAGAGCCTGCTGAGCATCTTTCTGACCAAAATAGGCGAAATCCGGTTGAACCATGTTAAACAGTTTTGTCACGACTGTGGCAACACCGTCGAAATGTCCCGGCCGAAACTCCCCGCATAAAACACCGGTGATTTCCTGCACCATGACGGTAACCATCGGATGGTCGGGATACATGTCCGAAATGCTGGGAAGAAAAACAACATTGACTCCGGCTTGAGAGCACAAGGCTACATCCCGGGACTCATCCCGGGGATACTGGGCGAAATCTTCCCCGGGTCCGAACTGAGTCGGATTGACGAAAATGCTGACAACAACATATTGATTTTCTTCCCGGGCCAATCGGATCAAGGATAGATGCCCCTCGTGCAGAAATCCCATGGTGGGAACGAACCCTACCGTCTGATCGGGGGGATGAGTGAAACGGAAACCCCGGATGAGGTTACGAAGTTCGTTTGTTGTGTGAGCTATTCGCATCATTCATCATCCCTGTAGCTGTGTTCAGGATCTGGAAAGCGAAGCGTTCGGACTTCGTCGGCATAGGCTGAGACCGCTGAACGGATGGCAGCCGAGATGTCGGCATACTGCTTGACGAAGCGGGGTTTGAATACGGGATTCATGTTCAGAAGATCGTTAACTACCAGGACCTGTCCATCGACAGATGGACCCGCGCCGATGCCGATCGTGGGGATGGATACGGCTCGCGTGATGGCTTCGGCCGTTTGATCGGGGACACATTCCAATACGATGGCAAAGACACCGGCATGCTCAAGCGTGTGGGCAGCGTCGATGAGTGAATCGCGTTCGGAGGCTGAGCGGCCTTGCACCCTGTATCCGCCGAGTGCATGGATGGATTGCGGAGTTAATCCGAGATGACCCATCACGGGAATACCGTTTTCAACAAGTTCCCGGATACTTTCCAATCGACCGGTTCCCTCGAACTTCACCGCGTGAGCTCCCGCCCGAATCAACGCGACGGCATGCTGCCGCGCAACCGCTCCACTAATCTGGGTCGAACCGAACGGCAGGTCTCCTACCAGCAAACATCGTGTCGATCCCCGGGCGACGGCGGCGACATGATGGACCATATCGTCAATCGTGACCTTCAGTGTGTCGGGATACCCCAACACAGCCGTTCCCAGGCTATCACCCACTAAAATGATATCGACACCCGTATCGTCCAGAATCCGGGCCATTTCCGCATCATACGCTGTGATCATCACGATCTTATTTTGATTTTTCTGGCGCCGAATCATCGGCACGGTCACTCGCTTCATTCTCCATCTCTCCATTGTCCGGTGTCCGGTAGTACCGGTTCGACAATCAGATCATCCGGTACCGTTTTCAGCAGATACTTCATCGTATCACCGATCAGCGGATGACGCCACTCCGGTGCCAATTCGCACAACGGAACCAAAACGAATCGTCGCAGGTGCATCCCTGGGTGCGGAACAATCAGGTTCGGTGCCCAAATCACTCGATTCTCCCACAGAAGAATATC
>JAFGMN010000021.1 GCA_016927515.1 candidate division CSSED10-310 bacterium
GTCAATGTCGTCTTACCATGATCCACGTGACCGATCGTCCCGATGTTGACATGCGGCTTACGCCTTTGGAATTTCTCTTTCGCCATGATAATCTCCTTTGTTTAACGTTTCTTTTTTCTTAACAACCGAAATTCGATTCTGTTTTTACCAGCGATAATGCGCAAAAGCCTTATTGGCCTCCGCCATTTTGTGTGTATCTTCCCGTTTTTTTATCGAATTCCCCCGGCCATTGGCGGCATCAATCAACTCGTTGGCCAACCGTTCAGCCATCGTGTTTTCTGATCGAGCGCGGGAATACGTAATAACCCATCGGAAACTCAATGCCAACTTCCGGTCCTGAGGAACTTCGACCGGAACCTGATACGTGGCACCACCCACCCGACGGGATTTAACCTCCAACAACGGTTTGACATTATCGATCGCCTTTTTGAATAACTTGATCGGATCCTGCTTCGTCCGTTGCTCGATAATATCCATCGCTTTGTAAAAAATCCGCTCCGCTGTGCTCTTCTTCCCATCAACCATCATCACGTTGACAAATTTAGCGGCAACAACACTTTTAAATTTCGGATCCGGAAACACCTCACGCTTCTCTACCGATTTTCTCCTGGGCATCTCAGCGTCCTCCTCATCAGCCATTCTTCCGTTTGTTTAACTCTTCTGAAAAATATTCCACAATTTCCATTATTTGGGTCGCTTCGCACCATACTTGGAACGGCCTTTTCGACGGCTCTCAACCCCCGAACTTTCCAGTGTTCCCCGAACAATGTGATATCGAACACCCGGCAAATCCTTCACTCGACCACCTCTGACCAGCACCGTGGAGTGCTCCTGCAAATTATGGCCCTCACCCGGTATATACGCTGTCACTTCAATTCCATTGGTCAATCGGACTCGGGCAACCTTCCGTAACGCCGAGTTCGGTTTTTTCGGTGTCGTTGTCGATACTTTCGTACAAACACCCTTTCGCTGCGGACACGAAAGAAGCGCAGGCGTGTTTGACTTGTCGATTACTTTTTTTCTACCTTTTCTGACTAACTGATTAATTGTTGGCACGATTGTCTCCTCACACGTTTGTTCACAAAAGCGGCCAGAATGTACCGACGCCAGTCATAAAAGTCAAGGGCAATTCTGGTAATACCGCTGATTATTCTCTTCGGAGTCCGTTTTTATGCTTCAGAAGAAGCAGCCTCCCCCTTCACTGTTTCTGTTTTCTTCCCACTCTTACTTTTCTCTTCAGGACTGCAAATCGCCGTGTTTTTATACTTTCTGAATCCAGTACCTGCCGGGATCAAGCGTCCGACAACGACATTTTCTTTCAGCCCCCGTAAACGATCAACTTTACCGGAAACCGCTGCTTCCGTCAGCACTCGGGTTGTTTCCTGAAACGAAGCGGCCGAGATGAAACTATCTGTCGACAACGATGCCTTCGTGATACCCTGGAGAAGCAAACTTCCGGTCGCATGTCGCCCCCCAAACTCCCGTACACGCTCGTTTTCCTTCTTGAATACCCACCGATCAACCTGCTCGTCCGTCAGGAAATTGGTGTCCCCCACATCCTCGACTTTGACCATTTTCAGCATCTGTCGAATAATCACTTCGATATGCTTGTCGTTGATCGTTACCCCCTGCAATCGATAAACCGCCTGGACTTCATTCAAGAGGTATTTTACTAACTCGGTTTCACCCAAAACTGCCAGAATATCATGGGGATTCGAGCTTCCATCCATCAATCGCTCGCCTTCCCGAACGTAATCACCCTCCTGAACATTGATATGCATCCCTCTCGGAATCGAATACTCCTCCGATGCACCATGCGGATTCTTGATGATCACCTTCTGCATACCCTTCTCAATTGGGCCATAGACGACTTCACCCTCGATCTCTGCAATCACAGCATAATCCTTGGGCTTCCGGGCTTCGAAAAGCTCAACAACCCGGGGAAGACCGCCAGTAATATCCTTCGTTTTCTGGCTTTCCCTGAGAATAACCGCCATCGTGTCTCCCGCTTTTACCTCCTGACCAAACTCCACAAACAAGTGTGCTCCAGTCGGTAGCGCAATCCGCGATTTTAAACCCCGAATGGTAAAACTGGGATGTAAGGGCTGCAATTCGGTTCGATGTACCGGGCAGTACTGCTTTCGGCCTTCCCGGCGCTTCGCTTCACGATGCTTGCATTTCGGTTCCGGACATTTCAATTCCTCGCGGAATACACCGATGATGCGCCGTGACTGACCCGTCACGCCATCAACATCCTCCTTGATCGTTACCTCGTCATGGACATCTTCCAGAATGACTCGCCCGGTTTTTTCCGCCAACAACGGTAACGTGAACGGATCCCAATCCGCTAAAAGAAAACTCCGGTTTTCAGGATCTCCCGGCATCGTCGATTCAATAATCACCTGATCCCGGCGAACTCGCTCACCTCCGGGCACATGCACAATGGCACCCCGAGCAATGTAATAGGACTCGACTTCCTGCTCATCCTCTTCTTCCTGGAATATCTTCATGAAACATGCTCGGTCGACAACCTTGTGCAAAGCACTGTCCATCGACTCCAATACATCATTGGTTTCCACAAGCTGATCGCCTTCTAGGTGATAAAACCGCACGGTGCCGTTGACCTTGGAAAAAATCGCTGGCTGCGCAATCTGTGCATGCTTAACCCGCATTTTCGCACCATACGGAATCTTCTCCGGCACAGTCCACTGCTGTCGCATTTTTTCAACAAGAATTTCACCCGGGACAATATCCGAACCGGCCTCTCGAAGAATTTGAAGCTTCCCTTCAAACTCCTTGACACTGTCATCATATAGATCATCCGTTCGAATAAAGAATGCCGTTTCCCTATCTTCACCCTTCAATACCAACCGGACCCCCGGTTCATCATTCTGCCGGTCGTCCACAATGTTGAGCGTTCCACCGAATGTCGCCCGTATATGCGGCTGTGCAATAATGAGCTTCCCGTCTTTTCTCGACAAGACAACAGTTTCACCCTTTGAGTTAACAGCCAGCTTCAACGATGGCGACACGATAACTCGCCCAGAAATTTCAGTCGATGCCGAAACATCTTCATCCATAGCCTTGGCAGTTCCACCGACGTGGAAAGTGCGCATCGTCAACTGTGTTCCGGGTTCACCGATGGACTGAGCGGCAATGACACCGACAGCTTCGCCAAGGGCAATGCGTTTTCCCCTTGCGAGATCCCTTCCATAACACTTACGGCAAATACCATGCTCACATTCACAAGCCAACGCAGAACGAATGGAAACCGTTTCAATACCGGCGTTCATAATGCGCAGCGCTCGTACCTCGTCGATCTCTTCACCGGCAGGACATAGAATTTGACCCGAAAACGGATCCTTGATTTCCCGTAAAGCCGTGCGACCCACAATCCGGTCTTCCAAGGACTCGATAATTTCACCACCTTCGACGATCGCAGAGACCGAAATACCCTCTTCCGTGCCACAATCCTCTTCCGTGATGATGACATCCTGCGCAACATCCACCAATCGACGGGTCAAGTATCCTGAATCAGCAGTTTTCAAGGCTGTATCTGCCAAGCCCTTACGAGCACCATGCGTGGAAATGAAGTATTGAAGAACAGTGAGTCCTTCGCGGAAGTTTGCAGTAATTGGCGTTTCGAGAATTTCACCCGATGGTTTGGCCATCAAGCCCCGCATTCCAGCTAATTGCCGAATCTGCATCTTTGATCCACGAGCGCCCGAAAACGCCATCATGTAGACTGGATTGAACATTCCGCTTTCACGGATTGGCGACCCATCGTCGTTCACCCGCTCCGATTCAAGTTCCTTGAACAACTCATCTGCAACACGTTCCGTCACATGCGACCAAATATCGACAACCTTGTTGTAGCGTTCACCATCGGTGATGATACCGTCCTGATACAATTGCTCGACGTCGATCACCTCCCGTCGAGCTTTTGAAATCAATTTACCTTTTTCTGCAGGAATATAAAGATCGTTGATATTGATTGACACTCCGGCCTGACATGCGTGATAGAACCCCAGATCCTTAATTCGATCCAAAGATGTTGCGCACTGAGCCTCACCAAAATCACGGTAGACCTGGCCGATGATTTTTCGCAGATCGTTCTTCATCGCCATCTTGTTAAAGAAGGAAAATCCGGGAGGAAGCGCTTCATTGAAGATAATCCGGCCGACGGAAGTCAATACCATTCGTCCGTCGATGCGAACGTAGATTTTCGCCTGGAGCGCGACTTCACGGGATTCATATGCCAGAACAGCTTCGTCACCAGATGAAAAAATCCGTCCTTGGCCCGGCTCGTTGTCCCTCAGTGTCGTCAGATAATAGCATCCGAGAACAATATCCTGACTCGGCACAGCGATTGGCTTTCCATTCGATGGTGAAAGAATGTTGTTACTGGCCATCATTAGAAGTCGGGCTTCGAGTTGCGCTTCGACAGACAACGGGACATGAACGGCCATCTGATCGCCATCGAAATCCGCGTTAAATGCAGTGCAGACGAGGGGATGAATCCGAATCGCCTTCCCCTCAATAAGCAAGGGTTGGAACGCCTGGAGACCAAGCCGGTGAAGTGTTGGAGCTCGATTCAGCAGAACCGGGTGATCCTTGATTACTTCTTCGAGAATGTCCCAAACCTCAGCACGCTCCTGCTCAACCATTTTTTTCGCGCTTTTAATTGTGGTGACGAGTCCCTTTTCTTCAAGCTTATTGAAAATGAACGGCTTGAATAGCTCCAAAGCCATCTTTTTCGGCAAACCGCATTGATTGATTCTGAGTTCCGGGCCGACGACAATGACCGACCGACCTGAGTAATCGACGCGCTTTCCAAGCAAATTCTGCCGGAATCGGCCCTGCTTCCCCTTCAGCATATCCGACAGCGATCGCAATGGACGATTGTTGGGACCCTTGAGAGCCCGTCCACGGCGTCCGTTGTCAAACAGAGCATCCACGGCTTCCTGGAGCATGCGTTTTTCATTGCGGACGATGACATCAGGAGCTTTGAGATCCTGGAGGCGTTTGAGACGGTTGTTTCGATTGATCACACGCCGGTAGAGATCGTTGAGATCCGAAGTCGCGAACCGGCCACCATCCAGAGGAACCAGGGGGCGCAATTCCGGTGGCAGTACCGGAATAACCTGCATGATCATCCATTCCGGTTTGTTACCGGAATTCCGGATGGCTTCGACAACCTTCAGCCGCTTGATGGCTCGCTTCTGCGCCTGCTGGGAGGTTTTATTCTTCATGATTTCGCGAAGCTCTGACGAGAGAGCATCACAGTCCATTTTCGCCAGCAATTCCCGGATAGCTTCAGCCCCCATTCCAGCCCGAAATCGTGGTCCATACTCCTCGCGCAGTTCCTGATAGCGTTCTTCGTCGAGAAGCTCTTTCTCTTTCAGTGGAGTGTCCCCGGGATCAATCACGACATACAGCTCGAAATACAGGATGCGTTCCAATTCCCTCAGGGTCATGTCCAGGATGTTGCCGATCCGGGATGGCAATCCCTTAAAGAACCAGACATGCGATACCGGGCATGCTAGTTCGATATGGCCCAATCTTTCCCGCCGAACTTTCGACTGGATTACTTCAACACCGCATTTGTCACAAATGACGCCACGGTGCTTCATCCTTTTATATTTGCCGCAGTTACATTCGAAATCTTTCGTCGGACCGAATATCTTTGCGCAGAACAATCCCCCGCGCTCCGGCTTGAACGTTCGATAGTTGATCGTTTCGGGCTTGGTGACTTCACCATAGCTCCATTCATAAATTTTCTCCGGCGATGCGATCCGAATCAGAATCGCATCCCACTTAACATTCTCTTTTGGCTTCTCAAATAGAGTATAAATATCGTCCAAAGCCAATCCCTCCGTGCAGAAAGGTTGTATCCGCTCGGTTATTCGTCTTCATCCTCGTCCGAATCGACAAAGATCCTCTCATCCAAGCGCTGATTGATCTCATGTCTTTCACTATCGATGAGATCCACATCGAGTCCCAAAGCCTGCAATTCCTTCACCAGGACGTTAAACGACTCA
>JAFGMN010000184.1 GCA_016927515.1 candidate division CSSED10-310 bacterium
TTCGAAAAAGTCGGGGAAACTGCGGGGGGGAGTATCCCGACCATCGGCGATGGGATGAATCCATATCTGAATATCGGGAAACCGTTCGCGAAGCTTGTTGTACAACTGAAAAAGGTGTTCCTGATGGGCGTGAACGCCTTCATTCTGAAGCAACCCCATGAAATGCAGTGCTCCCCCTTTTTCTCTCAGTGTTGTTTCGATAGACCGGAATTCCGGTGTTTCAAAAATAGACCCGTTATCAATGGCATCGAAAATACGGGTAACTTCCTGAACCACAATCCGTCCAGCACCCATATTCAAATGGCCAACCTCCGACGATCCCTGAAATCCCGGTGGCAATCCGACGTCTATACCATGGCAAGACAACAACACCTGGCCCACCGCCTCTGCAATCAGCCGATCATCGAATGGCGTGTGTGCCTGAGCAATAGCATTCCCGTGCTGTTCTTCCAAATATCCCCATCCATCCCGAATGATCAGAATGACCTTCTTCATCTTGCTGTTCATCTCCGTCTGTCTCTTTCCTTGTTTATCTCTGTGTTCTTTATTGCTGTTGGTCTTCATCTATGCTCTTCTTTTTTTGCTCTCTCTACCTGTTCTTTGCCAGCGATCCGGCATATATCACTGGATTCAGGATACTGTTTTTCCGCTGCTCCGCGAAACGACGCCGGGATTCCACGTCCAATCCAAAACCGGAAGCGAGACGCTCAAATGCGATCCGACCGGGTTTGGAGTTGACCTCGATAACCCAGATTTCGCCATCTTGATCAAGCAGCATATCCAGTCCGAGTTCACCGGTACAGCCCATTTTGTGTTCGAACGCACGATAGATTTCCACTGCTCGGTTCCTCACGCTTTCCAGCACGTTTCTACCCCTACTGCCATACAGAATGTCCAGCCAACGATCCAGCGGCATGGCAATACCTCCACTATCGATATTCGGCACGGTTGAACCCATACCACCGACCCGCGCGACTTCTCCCGTTATCTGCGCATCTCCCGAAATCGATACACGCTGCATCAGGATGCGGATATCGAAAAACCGGCGGCTGTTTGATGTTAATTCGATACATGGCTGAACAATCAATTGCCCCCATGTCAAACCTGAAATTCCAGCAAATCCCTGGATAATGCCGCTTAAATGCCAGGGATTATCGGCTCGCAATGATCCGTGACCATAACGCACGCTCACACGACCATCCATATAACAAATCCGCATGACACCAATACCCATACGTCCGAATCGGGGTTTGATGATCAGGAAACGATTCTTGACTGCAAGATTCCAGAGATAATCAGCATCATGAATGGTTTCCGCCAGGATAGGTGGAGTGAGTATCCCGTTAGATTCCAGAAAATGGGCACATGCGACTTTATCCGTTGCTGTTTCCGCCAATTTCGGCGGATTGACGAATTGGATCTGACATTCATGATTCAAGCGCCGTTTCACTTCAAGGATTCTTTCTTCCGGTCCGCAAATCGACGAATAAAACCGGTCGTACACGACCGAAGGACGTTCAAACACTGCTTTGATCCATTGCCGATCACTCCACACGTAACCCACAGATTGATTATTTTTCAGCAAATCTTCCGGATGAAAAAGTGCCATGGAAATTCGCTGGTTTTCGGCTGCCTCAAAAAACCCTTTTATCAATTGGGTCTGACGTCCAAGTGGTTTCGGATCTCCTGGAATCATCCGGGCCAAAATGCCAACATGGGCAGTGCGTATCGTATCGAATCTCATCCAGACCTTCTCTGTTTTACACTTTTCTTCTATTTTACGTATGTTATCCGTGTTTTAAACAAATGTTGATAACGTTGTTAACAAGCAAGTAATCATCGATTCAGGGTTATCCGTGTCAAGCTTTTTTTTTTAACGGGCCCCGCTTGTCTGAAAACTACTTATTCCCAAAAAATTAATCAATCTTTGAACAGAGAATACCCGAAGAAGGGTTCATCGTCTGTTCAAAAAAAGGATGGGGAATCAGTTAACGGGAAAACCAGGGCTTTTTCGACAGAATGCACAAAATGAGTCAACCGGTTATGAACACTAATAAATCAATGATTAAAACTAGTTATGTCAAGTGTTTACAAATTGATCGTTCCTACTGAGACGACGAATAAAATCCCTTAAAAAGCATTTTCGTCATCGTCGATAGGAAAAATCGAAAAAACCACGTCGTGATGGATAAGAAGACCAGAGTTGGTTGAGAATCCGAAGGCGACAAAGGAATGATTCTTCCATTGAGTTTCGAACCCATTCGTGATATAAGAAAAATGTTTATAATTCAAGGGGGTTACGATGATTTTTGAGTTGAATAAAGAGACCTTTTTAAACCTGATCCAGAAAAGCCAGAGTATTGTGGATAAGAAGACCACATCTCAGATATTGCAGAATGTTAAAATTGAGGCATATTCCGGACGATTGATGATTACGGCAACGGATATGGAAGTCGGTTTTCGCGATTTTACCGATGCAGAGATCGAGAAGGAAGGGTGTATTACCGTTTCTGCTCGCAAGTTGTTTGAGGTATTGAAGGAGATAGGTGAAGGAGTCATCCGGTTTGAAGTTCAGAGAAACAACTGGATTCATCTAACATGTGGTTCAGCTGAATTCAAGTTGGTGGGGATGCCGGATGATGATTTTCCGAATTTGCTGGAAGTGCCTGAGGAAGCGCTCATTGAGTTGAAATCGGAGGTATTGGATACATTGGCGGCGAAATCGGTTTACGCTGCGAGTTCGGATCAGAACAAGCATGTTTATCGGGGTGTTCTGTTCAAGGTCAATGCCGATGTAATCAACATGGTTTCTACAGACGGGCATCGTCTGGCGAGGATAACCATGGACAATACGATTGGAATTCCTGACATGGAGATTCTTGTTCCTCGTAAAGGCATTCTTGAAATGCAACGCATGATTTCAGAGGGCAGTGAGACCATGAAATTTGGAACATTACAAAATCACATCGTTTTCCGGCTGGGGAATCAGACGACAATTGCCCGACTGATTGATGCCCAGTTTCCGGATTTCGAGATGGTGATTCCTCGGAACGTCGAACATGACATTCGCGTTGATCGCATGCAATTTTTCGATATATGTCGACGGGTATCGCTGTTTTCCGATCTGAAAACGCATACAATTCTTCTTTCACTGGACAATGGAATAATGCAGGTCGATGGCAGCACACCCGAGTATGGTGAAGCGCATGATCAGATGTCGGTGAATTATGAAGGTGACGTGATACGGCTGAATTTCAATGTGACCTATTTGTTGGAAATGCTTCGGGTGTTTGAATCTGATGATATTTTCATGCGGTTTAATGAAGGCGGTCCGGTGATTTTCGAGCCGTCGGTAAAAGAGGAATATGATTACATGGCCCTGATCATGCCAATGATCATTTAGGGTCAGGTCGATCTGGAAATGATCATTCAATCGATCCGCACGGCGGGATTCCGTAATTTAACATCTCATCGAATCGAGTTATCGCCCCAAGTGAATGCATTTATTGGTTTGAATGCCCAAGGGAAATCCAATCTTCTGGAAGCCGTTTCAGTGTTGTCGGACGGGCGCTCGTTTCGTGGTGCTCGTTTACCTGATATGATTTGCTACAATGGCATGGAGTCGGCGGTTGAAGGTGTTGTCTGCTCTGGAAACGAGGAAGATAGTTTAAAAGTACACCTCAATCGAACGCAACGCCGGTTTTTCGTCAATGATGTACGCGTTTCGGATTTGAGAGGATTTTTGGGAAAACTGAGTTACGTCGTTTTTTCATCCGAGACGATGGCGGTCATCGATGGCGAGCCACGAGCCCGGCGGGATTTTATGGACCATGGGTGTTTTTCCATTCGCCCGTTGTTTCTTCTGTCTCTTAGAAACTATAAGCGAGTTCTGAAATCGCGTAATGTTACGTTGAAAACAGATACCCGCAATAGAAATCTGATTTCCACATGGGATCCATCGTTGTGTCGGTTTGCCGTATCCATCGCTCTTGCCCGCCGCCAGTATTTGAATTCGATATCTGTCGAGGCAGCCAGGATCCATTCAGAGTTAACCGGGGGAAGAGAAAGCCTCGAAACCGTGTATCTGACGGAATGGTTCAATATCGATCATCCGTTGGTGGATCAATCGGAATACCTGGAAACATGTCTGAAAGATTGCCTGGAAAAGGATATCGATCTGGATATCCGTCGCGGATGCACAATGTCCGGACCTCATCGGGACGATATGATGATCCGGATCAATGGTAAAGACGCACGTATGTTCGGCTCCCGCGGCCAAAAACGAACGGCAGTCCTGGCACTGAAACTCGCTGAAATCAGCGTGTTTCATCACACTGTCAATGAGTATCCGGTTTTACTCCTCGATGATATTGCATCGGAATTCGACGATAAACGACAAAAAGAACTTCTCCGGTCAATACCGGAAAAAATTCAGGTTATCATCAGTCATACCGGTCGTCTGAACGGTTTTTTTCTGACTGTTCCCCGGTATTTTAACGTGACGGATGGACTGACTACACCGTGTCCGCAGTGACGGATAGGAGGATGCTGGTGACAAATACGAACAATAACGATCAGACTAAAAAGAAAACCTATGGTGCGGACAGTATCCGTGTCCTGGGAGGAATCGAAGCGGTCAGGCTGCGTCCGGCAATGTACATCGGATCGACCAGCTCTCAGGGTCTCCATCATCTCGTCAATGAAGTCGTCGATAACTCCGTCGATGAATACATGGCCGGATACTGCAGCCGAATTAAGGTGATCATTCATACAGATGATTCCATCAGCGTTATCGATAATGGGCGCGGTATTCCAACCGATATGCACCCGACAGAGAAAAAATCCGCTGCCGAAGTCGTTATGACAACACTTCATGCCGGCGGAAAATTCGACAAGGATACATACTCGATATCCGGCGGTCTCCACGGTGTCGGTGTGAGTTGCGTCAACGCATTGAGCATCTGGCTTCGGATGGAAATACACCGGGATGGGCATATTTTCGTCCAAGAATACTCCCGTGGAGAAACACAAACGGAATTGAAAGTGATTGGCGATTCCGACAAAACAGGGACAAAAATTCACTTTCTACCGGACCCCGAGGTCTTTGAAGAAACCGTCTATTCCTATGAAATTATCGCCAAACGACTTCGAGAACTCGCGTTTCTCAATGGGGGACTCGAAATCGAATTGAAAGATAATCGAACGGATAAAGAAGAGATTTTCCTGTACAAGGGCGGTATCAAGGAGTTCGTTCAGTATATTAACCGGGCACGGGAACCGTTGCACGCCAAGGTTGCTCATATTACGAAGGACGTATCCGGGGTCATCGTCGATGTGGCACTTCAATACAATACTGGCTTCCAGGAAATGGTCTATTCGTATGTGAACAATATCAACACGCTCGAGGGCGGAACGCATTTATCGGGCTTCAAATCCGCCTTAACGCGAACCCTGAATGCGTATGCGACGGATAAAGATCTTCTGAAAAACCTGACGAATCCGCCGTCTGGAGACGATTTGCGAGAAGGGTTGTCGGCTGTTATCAGTATCAAGGTTCCCGAACCGCAATTTGAAGGTCAAACCAAAACGAAATTGGGAAATTCTGAGGTCAAGGGTATTGTCGAACAGGCTGTAAATGAAAAATTGGCCGAATTTCTCGATGAAAACCCGGGAATTGCCCGGGCGATACTGGATAAAGGCATCAATGCCGCCCGGGCACGCGAAGCCGCACGAAAAGCCCGAGATCTGGCCCGCCGGAAAGGCGCTCTGGATTCGGGCTCGCTTCCCGGTAAACTGGCCGATTGTGCCGAAAAAGATCCCAGCCTGTGCGAATTGTTTATCGTCGAAGGCGATTCCGCCGGCGGGTCCGCTAAACAAGGCCGAAATCGGAAATACCAGGCCATTCTCCCGATCCGGGGAAAACTGCTCAACGTCGAAAAAGCCCGATTCGATAAAATGCTTCAATCCGATACCATCAAAACCGTAATCACCGCACTGGGAACCGGCATCGGAAAAGACGACTTCGATATCTCAAAACTCCGCTACCACAAAATCATCATCATGACGGATGCCGATGTCGACGGGTCTCACATCGCAACACTGCTTTTAACGTTTTTTTACCGCCAAATGCCGGAAATCATCGAACAGGGATACCTGTATCTGGCTCAGCCCCCTCTCTACCGTATTTCTCGAGGGAAACAAGCAACATATATCAAGGATAACCGCGCCTTCGAAGACTATATCCTCAGCGAAGCCGCCCAAACCCTGGCCCTCAATACCCGTGATCTGCAACGGCCGTACGCGGGTGAAAACCTGAAACAAATCCTGAAAAAAATGACCCGGCATCACAATATCATGGAACAGATCAATCGCCGGGGTATTCCTGAAAAACTGGTCAAAGTGATTCTCGATAACGGATTCAGATATCGCTATTACTTCGAACAGGTTGAGAAATTCGACCAGATGTACCAGGTTTTCCGCGCGGCTGGGTACGAAGGAGACAAACGTTTTAACGACGATGTCGGCCTTTTTTACATCCATATTCCCGCATCGATGAATCAACGGGAAGTCCGTATTACATACGATCTTGTCGTCTCGCACGATATGCGGGAGTTATTCAATATGGAAAACGATATCCAGCTCGTGCGGAATCCACCTTACGAACTGATCGATGCCAAGGGAATGAAAACAATTTTAAACTCGTTCGAGGATGTCCTCGAATTCGTACAGCGTTCGGTGCGGACGGGTACACATATCCAGCGGTACAAAGGTCTGGGGGAAATGAACAGCTCGCAATTGTATGAAACGACAATGGATCCGGATTCACGGACGTTGTTGCAGGTTCACATTCAGGATGCGATGAAAACCGATGAAATTTTCTCGATTCTGATGGGAGAAAATGTTGCACCACGCAAAGACTTCATCCAGGAATTCGCCCTGGAAGCCAATCTGGATATTTAAATCGCTTCGGATACTTCATTCGTTTTAAGAGGTGAAATGCGATGTTGAACAACAAAGATCAGAAAATCGTTATTAATATAGAAGATACGATGAAATCAGCGTTCATCGATTATGCCATGAGCGTTATTGTCGGTCGCGCACTACCCGATGTCCGGGATGGGTTGAAACCAGTTCATCGTCGAATCCTGTACGGTATGAACCAAATGGGTTTGACTTTCAATCGTCCCTACAGGAAATCGGCGAAGGTCGTGGGTGAAGTCATGGGAAATTTCCATCCCCACGGCGATCAGGCCATCTACGATGCCCTGGTCCGAATGGCCCAGGATTTTTCCATGCGATACATGCTGGCCGACGGCCAGGGTAACTTCGGATCTGTCGACGGAGATCCTCCCGCAGCCATGCGATACACCGAGGTGCGAATGGCACGGATCGCCTCGGAAATGCTCCGCGATATCGACAAGGAAACCGTATCGTTTGTGCCCAATTACGACGATTCCACGTCTGAACCCGAGGTCCTTCCCGCCGCTATTCCCAATCTGCTGGTCAATGGATCCAGCGGAATCGCCGTCGGCATGGCCACCAATATCCCACCCCACAATTTAGGTGAAATCATCGATGCTCTCATTCACATCATCGCACACCCGGGAAGCCGGTTGAGTGATATTCAGAAAATCGTGAAAGGTCCTGATTTTCCAACGGGAGGATTCATCCACGGGCGCAGCGGTATCCGGAAAGCATATGAATCCGGACGTGGTTCCATTACCATGCGGGCCAAGGCCGTGGTTGAGATAAAACAGCGTACCGGCCGCGAAAATATTGTTGTCACTGAACTGCCCTATCAAGTGAACAAGGCGACTCTGATCGAAAAGATCGCTGATTTGGTAAAAGATAAGAAAATCACCGGTATCTCGGATTTGCGGGATGAATCCGACCGGGACGGTATGCGCATCGTGATCGAGCTGAAGAAAGATCAGATAGCCAAAGCGATTCTGAATCAGCTTTACAAGCATACGGCGCTGCAAGCCAATTTCGGTGTCAACATGGTCGCGCTGGTCGATGGTAAACCCGAACAATTGGCCCTGATGGATATCTTATTGCGGTTCCTGGAACATCGCAGGGATGTCGTGATCCGGCGCACCCAGTTCCTTCTTAAAAAGGCGGAAGATCGAGCTCATATCCTGGAAGGTCTGATCATCGCTCTGGACAATCTCGATGCCGTTATCAGCCTGATACGAAACAGCCGCAACGCCGAAGATGCACGCACCGGCTTAATGACCACCTTTAAACTGTCCCAGGCGCAATCGCAGGCCATTCTCGACATGCGTTTGCAGCGACTCACCGGCCTGGAACGCGATAAAATCCGCGATGAATACCTCGAAATTCTCAAAGAAATCAATCGACTCAAAGCAATTCTCGGATCTGAATCCCTGCTGATGAACGTAATTAAAGAAGAATTGCTTGAAATCAAAGAAAAATACGCCGATGAACGGCGAACCCTGATCGTCGACGATCTCGGCGAAATCGATTTCGAAGATATGATCGTCGAAGAAGATATGGTTGTTTTCATCACAGATCAGAATTACGCCAAACGGAATCCGCTGTCCCTCTATCGGGCGCAAAAACGCCGCGGCCAGGGCGCAACCGGTATCATTCCCAAAGAAGGCGACTACCTGAGACACCTGTTTGTCGCCAGCACCCATGATACGATTCTTATCTTCACGGATAAGGGACAGGTTCATAAATTGAAAGTATATCAATTGCCTCAGGCTGGCCGAGCAGCCAAGGGTAGTTCATTGAAAAACCTGCTTTCCCTGGGTCCCGAAGAGAATGTAGCGGCCATTCTGCCGATCCAATCCTTCCAGGAAGACCGATTTATTCTGATGGTCACTAAAAACGGTATCATCAAGAAAACAACACTCACCGATTACAGCAATATTCGATCCGGCGGTATCCGGGCAATCATCATCGATGATGAAGACGAACTGATCGCTGTTCGGTTAACCAATGGGAGCCAGCATGTCTTCATGGCCACCCATCTCGGTATGAGTATTCGTTTCGATGAGAACGACGCTCGCTCCATGGGTCGCGTTACCCGGGGCGTAATCGGTATCCGCCTGGAGGAAGGCGATCATGTCGTCGGTATGGAGGTTCTCAAGGAAGGCGCAATCATTCTGACCGTGACGCAGAATGGGTTTGGGAAACGGACAAGTATCGACGAATATCGTATTCAGAAACGGGGCGGCAAGGGATTGATCAACATCAAGGTCACCCATCGGAACGGCCCGGTTGTCGGCATCCTTCAATCGTTCGGTGATGACGAATTCCTGATGATTACCGATATCGGAAAAATCATTCGCATCCGTGTCGACCTGGAAAGCCTTCGCACCATCGGCCGCTCAACTCAGGGCGTAAAGCTCCAGGATCTCGGCGCCGACGGAAACGCCATCCTTGCCATTGCACCGGTGCTCGAACGAGAGGTATCGGGAGATGAGGATCTGGGAGACGGAACAGATCGCGGTGCAGACGTAGATGAAAGCGCATTCACCGGATACGAAGACGATAACGGTGAAGAAATCCATGCGTCAGATGCTGACGAGTCATTCGATAGCGACGACGATTTCGATCAGGCATCTCCCGATGATGACGGATATGACGATGATGACACCGTTGAGGATTCTATCGACGAGATCTGATTTCGGAAAGAGTGTATTGCCGGAACTCGACCGGCAACCCCGGTGATCGGCGGAAATATCCGAAAACAAAAGGATAAAAAAAAGCGCTCCCGAAGGAGCGCTTTTCTTATTCAATCATGCGTCAGTCGCTTATTTGCGACGGGGCAGGGATCCGATTCCGAGCAAACCACCCAAGGCCAGAAGCAGAACAGCCAATCCGGCAGGACCGGTGGCAGGCACGACGGGGGGTACAGTCGGCGTCGGAGTCACATTGGAAACATGCAGCGTAACGGCCAGCGTTTCCGTTGTTCCGGCCACGTCGTTGGACGAGAAGATCACATTTGCCGTGTAATCGCCAATAACCAGGCCGGCACTGTCGAAGAGCAGATCCAGAGCAGCGGATCCTCCCGGAGCGATCATTCCGGTTTTGCTGGACATGTCGAGCCAAGTCAGGGCGTTGTACGTAGCGCTCATGAACGGAGGCGGATCTGTCGGACCGGAGCCGGTGGTTCCGCCGTAGTACCAGATCGTTCCGTTTTCGCCGCCGCCAGCGCCGCCCAGCGTTACGACGGTCATCGGCAGATTCAGATTGGTCCAGGTATCAGCGGCGGGATCATATGCGTAAGTGGTTCCTGTCGCTGTCCAGCCGTTTCCGGCACCGAATCCGCAAATGAAACCTTCGGCTTCCATGGGCACGAAGATGGGAGTTAAGCTACCGAACGTGGCTGGCGGAGCGGTGAGTTGTGTCCACTGGCTGCCGGACGGTTGTGTCGGATCGAGCACATACCAGCCCGAATAGAGCGATGAGAAGTGGCAACCGACATACAGCAGACCCTGGTAAGCGCACCCGCCGCCCAGGCTGATGCCGTAGGTGTTGGCAATCGGAGCGTCATCCAGTGTGGCCCATGTATCGGTGGCAATGTCGTATTCATAGCAGACATTGTCCGTCGGGAAACTGGAGGTCGTCGATCCGCCGACACTGTAGATCTTGCCGTTGATCAGACCGCCGGCGTTTCCACCGCGGGCCGTCGGCATCGTCGTGCCGGTGGACCATGTATCGGTGGCGATATCGTAGATCTGGACGGCATTGATGCCGTTGAACGTCAGATCACCGAAACCACCGATGCAGTAGATCATCCCGCCGTCACCCACACAAACACCACCGAATGCCATCGTCGGCATCGATGCACCCGTGCTCCATGTGCTGGTCGCAATGTCGAAAATATTGACCGTGCCAACCAAATAACTGCCACCAACACCATCGGGATACAGACCTGCGATATAGTAAAGTTTGCCCTGGTAAACGGTGGAGAACGGCCACTGAATGGCTGTTGTCACTGGCGTTACGTTGGACCAAGCGCTGACACTGTCCACGGGTCCTCCCGTGTACACAATTGCAGCGTTCCAGTTCAGAGATGCGGAACCGTTGTTCTGAACGGTTACAGCGGCAGCATCTGTCGCGGTCGTATCCGGCATCATCCATTTCTCGTACGTGTCGGGAATGACGTTGATGTCGGCAAATGTGAGGTTGAAATCCTGGGTTGTGGTATTGCTGGCCACAATGACGACGCCGGTTACGGTCTGATCGACATATCCCGTGGCGGAGGCTGTCACATCGTACGTGCCGGGAAGTGCTTGGAGAATCTGATAGAAACCGGTTCCATCCGTTGTAGCGGACCGTCCGATCGCAGTGATTTCAACCGTGGCGCCGACAATCGGCACGCTGTTGGAATCATATACGTATCCTTCCAGGTCACCACCGCCGGTCACGATCATCGTCAGATCCACGATGGTCGGATTCTCATCGCCGTCGTTGTTGTTGATGACCATATCCGCAGTGTAGACACCGGGACCGCCGACCTGGGCGGAATCAAACAACACATCGATGACAGCACTTCCACCGCCGGAGGGAATTGTTCCCGAAGACGGCGTGGCGCTGATCCATGTCGCGTAATCACCCAGTTCGATGGCTTGGAACAGGTCGGTATCCGACTGGAACTGGCATCCAAGAACGATTTTGCCAGTGATAAAGTCGGTGCTGAGGAACATACCGCCGGCAATCTGGCTGAGCTGACCCGTTCCCAGCGGGATTTCATACGAAACACCCGTGAGGGTCTCTGCGCCAACCGTCGAAACATCGGCTTGGAAAACCGATGTGCCGGTGACCGCGCCGGTCTGATCGAAGATCCAGAGGTACGGTCCACCCGAGGAGACATCATCCCAGGCCATGCCGTATTTTGCTGTCAAACCGAGGTTGAATGCCCGGACGGAGGTTACCGAAGCGCCATCAAAGCTGAACTCGATGATGTTGCTGGCGAAATCGCCGGTGTAGAAGTGGCCGGAGGCCGGATCGTATGCCAGGGCGCGAATGACGATTCCCAGTGTATTAGGAACCGATGCAATGACGGAACCATCTGTCGGATCGATCTGAACGAAGTATGAATCAGCGCCGCCGTACAGGTAGGTGCCGTCATGAGCCAGATCGCGCATACCCCAACCGGTTACGGCAGCCGGCTGAGGATACGTGTTCAGCAGCGTCGTGCCGTCGGCGGATACGCGGTAGATGTTGTTGGGATCCGCCGCGGAGTTAGCACCGGTGAACCAGAGATCGCCGCCGATGAATTCACAGCCGAGAATCTGGGTGTCGCCGGTAACTGTTCCGATGGCATATTCCGCCAGCATATCCCACATGGCGTCCAGTCCGCTAAAGTTCGTGAACCCGATATTGTAATCGAGCGGTCCATCGCCGGTGTTGGTGATCGTGACCTGCTGGGTTTCCGTATTTCCATAATCCAGCGTCGAGGTCAACGTCAGCGGCGTCACGGCGATTTCCGGAGCCGTCATATAGAAATCCTGTGTCGTTGTTGAACTGGGGTTTACAACCACGCCCGTGGCCGTCGCGTCGTTGTGACCAGCTGCAGTGACAGTCATGTCATACGTTCCAGCGAAAATCGGAATGCTGTAGAATCCCGTTCCGTCGGTCACATCGCCGAACGATGTCCCGTCAATCGAAACGAGCGCGCCAACCACCGGCCCTCCGGCATCAGTGACTGTTCCCTGAAGAACACCCGGTTCACCCAGGAACAAATCATCAATTGCCATGTCCCCGGTGAACGATGTGCCGCGATACCCGACAAACTGCACACCGATGATAGAGCCAGCATACGCGGACAGATCGATAGCGGCATTATACCAGGTGTCCCCCTGATCGCCGCTGAGGGTCCAGACGGTAGTCCATGTGCCACCGCCATCCAGCGTAATCTGAACATCCAATGTGCCCATCGTCGCGCCGTACATGTGATACCAGAAACTGAACAACGGGCTCGTCATGCCGGTCGTATCGAAACAGACGCCATACAGAATGGCGGCATTCCCCGTCGATCCCGTGCTGGTTTCCAGGTAAGCATACCATCCCGTTGCCGTGCCGGTGGTGTGATCCACTACCGGACCCGTTCCGGTCGACGGTGTTCCACCCTGATCCAGGGTCCAGTTCAACTCATCCCATGTTGCTTGGAGCCAGGCACCGAATGTGCCGGTCTCGAATGTTTCAGTATACGGGAATGAACTGACTGTGGTTACGCAGGCGGTAATGGGAGTGGGTGTCGGCGTGGGCAGGCCGGTCACATCGAAAAACGTGGTCGGCCAGCCGCCGCGGCAGTTCGCCGTTGATTCTGCTGTAGTCAGGTTGCAGTCATAGATCGCTGAATCACGGTACCGGTTGATTCCGTTGCCAGCAACCAGGTTGACACCCCAGTACGTTGTGGAACTGTAGTTCGGTTGAATTTCGCACACGGTTACGACGAGATTCTGCCCGCCCCACGTATACACCGTGCTGCAATCGAACGAGTTCTCTCCGGGTGTCGTCACGCTCTGCATCGGTCCGGAATACACCAGCGTGCCGTTCGGATAGATCGGTGCGGTGCATACCTGCGGATAGGGGTCTCCGACCTCCTGCAGATACACCTCAATAACGTTGTTGGCAGCGGTAAATGTTCCGGAACACTGCCACCAACCCATCCGGTAAAACATGTCCCCGGAAACGATTCCCGCAGCCAGCAATTCCGTGGCGGGAATGATATACTGGGATTCCGAATAGCCATAATAGGCATTCCACGGAAGATAGTTAGACGTGTTTGTGCAGGTCAGATCACCAACCGGTGTCGACTGACCGGACACGCCGGGAGCGGTCAAGCTGGCAAGCATTGCCATACCGACCATGAGTACCATCAACTTTCGCATAACACTTCCTCCTTGTGAATGAGAGACAATCAGGAAAACCACACACAACTCCGTGGCTCTCTGACAGAAACACAATCATGATGATCGTTTCAAATCTAATTTTCCTCCTCGCCCTTCGAGTTTATATCGGTCATTTTAAGTTGTAAAGGATTTTTTTCGAGAAAAGTGACGAAAAACCGTAACGATCAAACCAGCGGTGTGTCCAATTAATTAAAACAACAACTAAAAAAACAAAAAAAACAATATGTGTAACACCTTGAAACAACGCGGTGCTCCATGCCCTGCCGGGCTGGTTTTACCGACGATACGATCCGGAAAAAAAAAGCGGCTCCCGAAGGAGCCGCACAGATTCAGTTATTCGATCGTTCGATTATTTCCGGCGAATGCCGGCCAAGCTCATGAGACCGCCGATGGCCAGCAGCAGGAGACCGAGGCCCATGGGGCCGGTGGCAGGAACCTGCTGCGGAGGAGGCGTCGGGGTTGGGCCGGTCGGAGTTGCTGTCGGGGGTTCTGTGGTCGGAGTTGCTGTCGGGGGTTCTGTGGTCGGAGTTGCTGTCGGAACGGCTCCACCCGGGAGGAAGCAGAACGCCAGATCAGCGCCGTAGCCGGACAATGCCCAGGTTGACGTTGCGCCATCGTACTGCGCGTAGTCACTGGTGCCGGAAGACAGGCCGCCGTCACCCCACATGAACCAGCATGTGGAACCGGCATCATCGAGTGCTTCAACGGCAACCCAGCCGGAAGCGATGGACACGGGCGCTGCCAGGGTGGCGTCGTAGCGCTGCACGAATCCGTATGTTGCGGAGCCGAACGGAAGAGCTGTTGTGGCGGTCCGCGCAGCGGTTACGACTTCCTGATGCACAACGGTGCCCGGCAGACCGGCGTTGTCAGAATAGAAAATCACGTTGAAATCGAGAACCGTACGGGTGCACGCGCTCCAGCAGCAGATCAATTCGGCACCCCACCAGGTGAGGCCACCGATGGTATCCGTGAGACCGGAGAAATCGTCAGCGGAAATATAACCACCGTTTTCGTCGGAGGTTGTGAATACCGTCGCACCATCAAACGGCTGGCTGAAAATACTGGTCGGATCGCACTGAAGCAGCGGATCGGGTGGAGCCCAGCATTCAGTCACGTTCAGGGTGTAAGCACCGGATCCGCCGCCGTAGCCTTCAACGAAAACGTAGTATGTTACGCCGGCCTGGTATGTCTGGCAGGCGATACCGGACTGTGTGCCGCAGTAATCGTCGTTGTAGTAGCACTCGGAAACGGAAACCGGGCAGCCGTCGGTGACCACCATGATCGTGTCGTAAGCGGAACCGCACAGATCGACTACGAGGTCGAGGTCGACCGGAGGCGTAAAGCTGTAAACGATTTCTTCGGAAGTCAGACCGGTTGCACAGGTGTAATCCGTGTAATGATTGCCGGAACCCACCGTCGTGCCGGTATCCGTATAGGTTGCGGCACTGCCCGGGGTCCATCCGGTCAAATCGACCACAAACGGATCGTTACAAGCCTGTCCGGGACCCGGAATCGGCGTGTTGGTCGGGGTCGGGGTCGATCCACTGGATTCACCGAAACCGATATCGTCGATGGCCATATCACCGGTGAATGATGTGCCACGGATCCCGATGAAGCGGATCCCGATCGTGGAACCTGCATAAGCGGACAGATTGATGACCGCACCATACCAGAGATCACCCTGATCACCGCTCAATGACCAGATGTTGGTCCATGAACCGCCGCCATCCAGCGTCATTTCAACATCCAAAGTGCCCATCGTCGCGCCGTACATGTGATACCAGAATGAAAGCTCTGGAGCAACCAGGGTCGATGTGTCAAAGCAGACACCATACAGAATGGCGGTATCACCGGTTGATCCTGAGCTGGTTTCCAGGTAAGCATACCATCCCGTTGCCGTGCCGGTGGTGTGATCCACCGACGGACCGGTTCCGGCTGACGATGTTCCACCCTGATCCAGGGTCCAGTTCATCTGATCCCATGTTGCTTGGAGCCAGGCGCCGAACGTGGCGGTCTCGAATGTTTCATTGTACGGGAACGAACTGACTGTGGTCACGCAGGCGGTAATCGGCGTCGGGGTCGGGGTCGGAGCGCCAGTGTTGTCGAACAGAGTCGTTGCCCAGGCTCCGCGGCAGTTGGCCGTCGTTTCCGACGTGGTCAGGTTGCAGTCATAGAGAACGGTATCACTATACCGGTTGATTCCGTTGCCTGCATCCAGATTGACTGACCAGTACGTTGTCGAGGAGTAACTTGGCTGAAGTTCACATACAGTCACAACAAGATTCTGTCCACCCCAAACATATGTTGTTGAGAGATCGAATGTAACTTCCCCCGGAGTGATTACACTGTTGAGAGGGCCGGAGAAAACCAGTGTGCCGTTGGGATAAAGGGGCGATGTGCAGACCTGGGGATACGGATCCGCGACCTCTTGAAGATAAACATCAACAACATTGGTTGCTCCGGAGAATGTTCCTGAACATTGCCACCAACCCATGCGGTAGAATGTGTCCGTCGGAACAAGACCCGCAGCCAGCATTTCCGTAGCGGGAATGATATACTGGGATTCCGAATAGCCATAATAGGCATTCCAAGGGAGATAGTTGGACGTGTTCGTACACGATGTGTCACCCACCACAACCATCTGACCCTGCACCACGGGAGTGGTCAGACAGGCAACCATCGCCAATCCGACCGTAAGCAACAACAGTTTTCGCATAATACTTCCTCCTTGAAGATATTGGTTTGAAGCGGTGAAACCAAAACTCAGAATTTCATGCTTCGTAAAAAACCGCTCGCAAAAGCAAGCGATTGGTTCCTCCCTCAATTAAAATAACAGGAATTACGGGTTTCATCAAGAAAAAAGCGCTGGGAAGCTTCTCCCGATACACCCCGGCCGCGCATTCCAATCAACCATGCCCCAATGCGTCCTCCTTTCATTCGTATACGTATACTCATTCACTCCCCACTTCCCAATCCCCATTTAACGACACCCTTCGCAAAACGCACGATGACGTATGATCGATCAATCAAGAACCAATTTGTAGTATTAAAAAGCAAATACCATCGAATGTTATCATTCCATCCTGTGGATCATTCATTCATCATGAATAGGTAAACCTCATTCTTTAGATTCAATATATGGATCATTCATGTGTCATGAATACTGTATATGGCAAACTCTCCGGGCGTATTGTATGTTTTAGTCGTATTGGGAAAAATTATTTACCGTTGCAACGAATCCTTGTTCATGGTATCCGTATTTCCGGATTTCACGGCCAATAAGGTAAAATGAACCGGTTGCAGAGGAAGAGGGCGAAAGAACGATGAATATGGTCCAGATTTTCCTGAAAACAGTCGCTGAGCGGGGTGCAGAAATCGCGCACTATACCACCGAACTGTCCCGGAACCCAATCCCGTCATCCTGGCAACACCTGAAACGCATTTTTCACTCCCTGAAATCCAGTGCTCATATGGCCGGTTTCATCGATCTCTCCCATCTCGCCACCCTCGCCGAATCAGCTGCGGATCGACAAATCCATGCCCAGACCCTCACCGACTTCGCTTACCTCCTGATTCAAAGCGCGGATTCACCGGATCTGCTCCAACCTGCCCACCCACGCTTCCGAGACATTCAATCACACCTCGGCGATACGACCCGCGTTCTGATCATCGACGACGATTCGTTCATCACCGAAATCATCCGCGCCAGCCTCGATATGGACGGTATCTACTCCATCACGACCGCCGCGTCAGGCAAAGCTGCGCTGACCACCCTCGAACAATCAGTACCCGATGTCATCGTTCTCGACCTGCTCCTCGAAGATATTTCCGGAATCGATCTCCTGACCCGAATCACCGAACGCGTGACCCGGCACGCCATTCCGGTAATCGTCCTGACCGGCAGCGATGAACCCGATCTGCGGAAACGCGTTCTGGATATGGGGGCCGCGTGTTTTCTGCAAAAACCATTTACGCCTAGCGAACTGATCGCGACAATCAAACAGCTGACAACCCGGACCGGGCACGTGCATTAAATCCGGATGTGGCCCCGTCTTCCAATCAGGTTACCGGTGCGATCGGAGCGGTCCGCCGATCACGGATCGCCCGAACGATGTCGCCGATCGAGCTGATGGTCTCCGGAAATACCGTCGCACACCGCCCGATCCGATCATCGTTCCGGCCATGAAAATCCGTTCCGCCGGTCACCGCCAACTCCATCGCACCCATCCACCCACAGGCATCCGAATTCATCTGCTTCCGCCGGCCGTTGAAAACCTCGACGCCGTCAACTCCAAGACCGGACAACGTCACCCGATCAACCACAGTGTCCGGCCCGAACGGATGTGCCACAACAACCGCGCCACCCTGTTGCCTGACCCATGCGATGCTATCCCGAGGTCCTGTAAAAACGGGAACCGGTCCGGAAGGACATCCATACACCAACAGATGCATATCCGGAAAACAGATCTCCGCTCCACTGAATACCCGCAGTCCCCCTCCCGTCACTCGCCGCAACGTCTCCAATTCATGGGGAAACCAGATGTAATCGTGTTCCGTCAGCACAATGCCGTCAAGCGCTGCCGCTTTGGCCATCCGGATAATTTCCGACGCCGGTACACGGGCATCGGGGGAATGATCGAACGTATGAATGTGTATGTCGAATATCACACGGGATCCTCGCAAAACGCCGTTCCCAGGACCGCCATGAAAATATTCTGCGCATCCCCCGCCGTGACCGCATCATCACCGTTGCAGTCCGCCGCACACGCTTCTTCGACCGTCGGAGTGAACCCTCCCAGTACAATCTGAAACGCCGCCTGCGCATCCCCTGCCGTCAAAACACCGTCCAGCGTCACATCACCGTCGTGAACACACGGCTCCGGCGTCGGCGTTGCCTGGGTATCCAATCGCATGACCACACCGGCATCCCCGGTCAGCCAGACCGTCTCCGATTCGCTGTCCCGGTACACGGCATTGAATCGTGCCAGAGAAGGGCTGTAAATTATCGACCACTTGTCGCCATCATAGAAAAGAAGCTCACCCTGACGGGTCGAGGCATAGATTTCGTCAGTGGCCAGGACATGCAAATCTGAAATGTCCGCCGTGGTACCGCTGGATACCTGCGTCCATTGGGTGCCATTAAAATGCGCCATGAAACCACCCAGGCCGCAGACCCAGAGATCATCCGGAAACATGCCATCGATACACTGTAGCGGAGACGGCGTTTCTAATTCGGTCAACGACCATGACGAACCGTCGAAATGCCGGATATACCCGTAATCCCCGCAAGCGAATACATCTGCATTGGAGAACGCTCGGATGCTGACCAGCATCCCCGGCCCCGGTCAGCTGCCGCTCTCGCCGTATGGGGTCCAATCTCCACCGTCAAAGTGCAACACTTTCCAGGAAACACACGATCCATCATCGCTTCCACCGGCCGTCCAGATATCCCCCGACGGCAGAAAATCCATATCCCGGACATCCTCCGTATCACCGGTGAAAACCGGCGTCCACCCCATCCCGGTGTTCATCAACACCAGGCCGTCCGAGCCGCCGGCCCAGAGCATTCCTGCCGGATCCGCACGCACGATAAACACATCATCCGTGGTTCCCGTGATCTGAGAACTAAAACTCATGCCGTCATACGTGATGATCTTGCCGCGCTCCCCCGCGATCACCATGTTGCCCGAAACCGGATCCAGCACGAGCGAATACAACGCCGGCGCGCCCAATGCATCGCTTTTCAACGGATTCCACACACCGCTGGTGTAATGCATGATGACCCCATCCACTCCGACAATCATGATATCCTCATCCGCCGTCATGACAATGCTGCGATAATCAATGTCGATCGGCAGATTCGGGTCAACAACCGCTTCCCAACCGCCTGCCGTACGGTGCAGGACCGTTCCGCCGTCGCCAACTGCCCACGCCTCGTTCTCACTCACTGCCTCCACATCATACAGGTTTTCACTGGTGATCGATGTCTCCAGCTGAAACCCGGACCCCGTCCAGCGCGTGATCGTTCCCAGATCACCGACCGCCCATGCACACGTGTCGGAATATCCCGATACACTGCGCAGGAACCGGGACGTTTGCGAGCTGTAATACTGCCAGGTCGCCCCATTCCATACCCGGACCGTCCCGAA
>JAFGMN010000185.1 GCA_016927515.1 candidate division CSSED10-310 bacterium
AAACGACTCAGGGACTCCCGGTTCCAACATGCTTTCACCCTTGACAATCGCCTGGTAGATCCGCGTCCGCCCAAGCACATCGTCGGATTTGACTGTCAGCATTTCCTGCAGAGTATATGCCGCTCCATATCCCTCCAGTGCCCAAACCTCCATCTCACCGAATCGCTGACCGCCGAATTGCGCCTTACCACCCAACGGTTGCTGCGTGACCAACGAGTAGGGACCAATGGACCGGGCATGGATCTTATCATCAACCAGATGGGCCAGTTTCAGCATATAGATGTATCCGACAGTCACCGGCTGATCGAAGGCCTCTCCAGTCCGGCCGTCGTACAGAGTGACCTTTCCGCTGGTGGGAAGGTCCGCCAATGCCATCATCTCCCGGATTTCCGATTCTGTTGCACCATCGAAAACAGGAGTGGCCATGTAAACACCGTTTTTCAATTCCTGGCATAGGGCGATGACTTCATCATCTGTGAGGAGATCGATCGCGTTGACAACAGCGGGCTTCTGATAGATTTTTTTCAGGAATTCCCGGATAGCGCCAGCACTATCACTTCGATATTGCTGGATCATCGCACCAATTTTTATTCCAAGGCCACTGGCCGCCCAGCCCAGAGTGGTTTCCAAGATCTGGCCAACATTCATTCGGGATGGAACACCCAGGGGATTCAGGACGATCTCAACCGGAGTTCCATCGGGAAGGAACGGCATATCCTCTTCCGGGTTGATTTTGGAGATAACGCCTTTGTTTCCGTGGCGTCCAGCCATTTTATCACCGACCTGAAGTTTCCGTTTCACCGCCACAAAAACCTTGACCATTTTCACGACACCGGGCGGAAGTTCATCTCCCCGTTGCTGACGAGCAATTTTTTCATCATAGATGAGCTTGATGATTTCCGCTTGCTCATTTGTTCGCCGCTTGATGGATTCCATTTCAGGTGCTAGTTCGTGGTATTTTTCGATAGGCACGCGCTCCACCAAAATATCCGGAACATCGTTGATGCTTTTCCCGGTGATGATGTCACTTTTCTTGAAGAGCAGTTCTGATGAGGCGGGATCAGTGAAATCTTCGGCGACCTTGCGCCCAATGAACAGCTTTCGAATCCGGTTGATTTCTTCATCGCGAATAATGGTCAACTCATCTTCGAAATCTTTCCGGATACGCCCCAGGTGCTCTTCTTCGATCATTCGCGTCCGCTCATCCTTTTCAACGCCCTTCCGAGAGAAGACGTTGACATCGATGATGGTACCTTCGATACCCGGTGGAACCGTCAGAGATGCATCCCGGACGTCACCGGCTTTTTCACCGAAGATGGCTCGGAGCAATTTTTCTTCCGGGGTCAGCTGTGTTTCGCCCTTGGGTGTAATCTTTCCGACAAGCACATCACCCGGTTTAACTTCAGCACCGATTCTGATAATGCCGCTTTCATCCAGATTTCGAAGTTGTTCTTCACTGACGTTCGGAATATCACGTGTAATTTCTTCCGTTCCCAGTTTCGTATCACGGGCTTCGATTTCGAAGGCCTCGATGTGGATGCTCGTATAAAGGTCTTCCTTGACGACCTTTTCCGAAATCAGAATCGCGTCTTCGAAATTGTATCCGTGCCAGGGCATAAAAGCGACCAGGATATTCCGTCCGAGAGCTAACTCGCCCTGATGGGTTGCTGGTCCGTCGGCGATGATCTGCCCAGTAAAAACCCGATGTCCGCGTTGAACGATCGGCACCTGATTGATGCACGTATTTTGGTTGGAGCGCTTAAACTTGATCAGGGTGTAAATATCGACTGGTGACTCCTGTGTTGGAGCATCCGGATCGAGATTTTCATCGGCCCGGATGATAATCCGGTTGGCGTTCACCGCTTCGACAATACCCGAACGCTTGGCTCGAACAACGATACCCGAATCTCTCACAGATATATGCTCAATGCCAGTTCCGACATAGGGTGCTTCTGTTCGAAGCAACGGAACAGCTTGCCGCTGCATGTTTGAACCCATCAGCGCACGGTTGGCATCATCATGCTCCAGAAATGGAATCAGCGCAGCGGAGACAGAGACAAGTTGCTTCGGACTGATATCCATGTAATCCACTGAATCCGGTGTCGACAACAAGGGTTCGCCACCTGAACGGCAGTTAATTCGTTCGTCTCTGAGTTTTCCCGTGGCATCCACTGGAGCACTTGCTTGCGCGATGTTGAATTTTCTGCCACCCAGGTGCTTGATTTCCTGATCTTCATCCAAAGCGGTCAGATAGGCGATATCCAACGTCACCTGCCCATTGATGACACGTCGATACGGCGTTTCGATAAAACCATGTGAAGTCACCCGGGCATAGGTCGATAATGACACGATGAGCCCGACATTGGGTCCTTCCGGCGTTTCGATAGGACAAATCCGTCCATAATGTGTCGAATGAACATCTCGAACTTCGAAACCGGCCCTCTCGCGTGATAAGCCACCCGGACCCAATGCAGACAGCCGGCGCTTGTGAGTCAATTCCGCCAGCGGATTTGTCTGATCCATGAACTGGCTGAGCTGACTCGACCCGAAAAATTCATTCAATGCAGCGGAAACCGGTTTGGCATTGATCAGATCATGCGGCATGACCGCTGCGAGATCCTGAATACTCATCCGCTCCCGAATCGCACGTTCCATCCTGACCAAACCGATTCGGAATTGATTCTGCAGCAATTCACCAACAGCCCGAACACGCCGGTTACCCATGTGATCGATGTCATCGATACTGCCTTCTCCATTTTTCAACCGGAGAAGGTATTTAATTACACCGACAATGTCATCCGGAAGCAGTGTTCGCTGATCCATCGGAACTTCTACGCCAATTTTCTTGTTCAGCTTCAATCGTCCGACTTCGGATAAATCATAGTATTTCGGGTTATAGAAAAGCCGTTCAAACAGGTTTGACGCGCTTTCGGCCGTTAGGGGATCACCCGGTCGCAATTTTCGGTAAATCTCAATCTGAGCCTGCCGTTGGATATCCTGCGGATCGACCAAGTCATCACTTGTTGAATCCTTTTCCAACGTGGCATGAATCGAAGCGCCAACCGGTGAGTTCTCAACCGCAACCAGCTCCAACTCCTCCGGCTTGATTGCTTCAATCTTCGTCACATTGTCGAGCGTAATTTCCTCATTGCACTCCAGAATGATCTCTCCGGTTGACAAATTAACGATATCCGTCGTGGTGAAACGCCCGATCAGATCTCGTAACGAGTATTTAAGATAATTGACACCGGATTTTTTTAGATCGCGAACAGACTTTTTGGTGAACTTCTTATCCATTTTCAGAAGATTTTTATCTTCATCTTCAGGATCACTTACATCCCATGGAATCCGTTCACCGATGAGCTGTTTTCCAACTTCTCGCAGATACTGATCGCCATCGAGCGTGAAGATTTCAGGAGTATAGAACTTTTTAAGGATCTCTTCGTTGGATGTGAACCCCAATGCTCGCATGAGGACCGATGCGAGAATTTTCCTTTTTCGATCGATTCTCACATGAAGCAGGTCATTAATGTCAAATTCGAACTCGATCCATGAGCCTCGGTACGGGATGATGCGGGCAGAATACAGCAGTTTACCGCTCGCATGATGGCGTCCTTTGTCATGTTTGAAAAAGACGCCGGGCGACCGGTGCATTTGGCTGACGACCACTCGCTCCGTTCCATTAATAATGAATGTCGATTTATCGCCGATGCGAACCCGGCCCTGTAAATCCGTGGCCACATCAGCCATGATCGGTATCTCACCGAGGTAGACTTCCTGCTCTTTAATGTCACGAATCGACCGGATATCCGATTCGGCATCCTCATCCCAAACAACCAGGCGAACGATGACCTTTAGCGGTGCAGAGAACGTCATACCCCGTTGGCGACATTCATTGACATCGTATTTCATTTTGAGAGATACCCGTTTCTCACATTGGTCGCATACGATGTATTTCGGTGGGCTGCCACAGGCATCACACACACCGGGATGCAGTCCCTCTTCTTTCATCTTTAATAGATCGCCGACACCATCAAGATGGCCGCAGTTGCACTGCCATCGGTATCGATTCATCATTCCCTGGGTTTTGCCGCAACTGCATTCCCAAGATCCGATCTCGTAGGAAACAAACTCCAGCGACGCGGTTTTATTAAAATTCTCAATGGGAAACACGTCATTGAAGACATCCTGAATACCGATATCTTTTGTTCTGTCATCGGGCAGAGAATCCATTTGTAAAAAGCGTTCAAATGAATCCTGCTGAACAGCCAGAAGATTGGGTACCGGTATAACAGATCCAATTTTTGAGAAATCGCGGCGCAAGCGGGGATTGTTCAGAGATTGGGAGACATCTTTGTTATCTGCCATTTGTTCCCTTCCCTGGTACGGATTGACAGTTAAACCACCGAATGGTCATAAACCTCGGTGGTTGTCGTTTCACCTGAAATTTGTAGGATACTGTATTTTTTATTTAACTTCAACCTGAGCGCCGGCTTCTTCGAGTTCGGCCTTAATTGCAGCAGCTTCATCTTTGCCAACGGCTTCTTTGACGATCTTGGGAAGCGCATCCACGAGATCTTTTGCTTCTTTCAAGCCCAGGCCTGTAATTTTCCGAACAACTTTGATAACCTGAATTTTTTTGTCGCCCGAAGAGATCAGGTTCACGTCGAATTCCGTTTTTTCTTCTGCAGCGGCCTGTTCACCGCCGCCGACAGCGCCGATGGCAGCTACGGCAACGGGAGCGGCGGCAGAAACGCCATACCGTTCTTCCATTTCCTTGATGAGTTCGGAAAGCTCCAAGACGGTTAGATTGTCCACGAAATTCAGGAATTGTTCTTTTGTAATTTCAGCCATTTTTTTATCCTCCAGATCGAATGAGAGTTGATTGCTATAGTAAATATAGATTCAAAGAGTCTAAGCTCTAGAATCTTTAATACCGTTCATCACATTGAGCAGACCCGATAAGGTACCTGCCATCACCCGTACGAAGCTGGTCACTGGAGCCTGCATGGTGGCCAGGAGGGTTGCAAGCAGAACTTCTCTCGGCGGCAGATCCGCCAGAGCTGCCATTTGTTTTTGATCAATGGCGCGTCCTTCGACGACCGCGATCTTGAACTTCAACTTGGGATTTTCGCGAGCGAACGTGTCGATAATTTTAAATCCGGCAACGGGGTCCCCTTTACTGATTGCAGCTGCAGTGGGACCTTTGAGGTATTCACTGATCGCAGCATAACGGGTTCCTTCGGTAGCCCGACGGGTCAACGTATTTTTTATGACCTGAAATTCGACTTTGGCAGCTCGGAGCTGGTTTCTCAACTGTGTGATCTCTTCAACATTCAGACCTCGGTAATCGAGAAAAACAGCGGAAGAGGCTTTGAGGAGCACTTCATGAATCCCAACAACTTTTGTTTCTTTTTCTACCCGTTTCACAACACGGTCCTTTCTGATCCATCTACCGGAGCTGTCCGACAACTTGCGGGAGATCGATCTTCAGTCCCACTCCCATGGTTGACGTCGCGGCGATATTCAACATGTATGTTCCCTTCGCCGCGGGCGGTTTGAGTTTCACGATGGTATCAATCAGTGTTTTTGCATTCTCTTCCAGTTTTTCAACATCGAACGACAGGCGTCCGATTGTGGCATGAACGATTCCCGCTTTATCAACGCGGAAAGAGATGCGGCCACCCTTGATATCTTTAATAGCAGACGCAACATCCATCGTCACGGTACCGGTTTTGGGGTTCGGCATTAATCCGCGGGGACCGAGGACCCGTCCAAGACGTCCCACTTTGCCCATGAAATCCGGTGTCGCAATCGCCGCATCGAATTCCAGCCATCCGCCCTGCACTTTTTCAATGAGATCGTCTGAACCCACAAAATCAGCTCCGGCTTCCTGTGCTTCCCGGAGTTTTTCGCCTTGTGTAAATACTGCAACGATTTTCGTTTTTCCTATGCCGTGCGGTAGGCTGACCGTTCCTCGGACAATTTGATCGGCATGCCTGGGATTGACTCCCAGACGAATCGCCAGATCGACCGCTTCATCAAACTTGGAAATCTGATTGTCCTTGAGGAAACGAAACGCTTCCGCAAGTCCGAAGACTTCCTTTTCCCGGGCTTTCTCTTTTACTGCCCGGTACTTTTTCCCATGCTTCGCCATGTAATCCTCCTTAAAAAGTGGTTCAAGCGTTCAGGATTAGGAACTCCCACCAACCGTTGTCACCCCGAGCGGACTCAGTTGACAACTTCAATTCCCATACTACGAGCTGTACCCATAATCGTGCGTTTGGCAGCATCAAGATCAGCGGCATTCAAATCCGGCATTTTCAAAGCGGCAATCTCCTCGACCTGCTTCATCGTTACTTTGCCTGCCTTGTCCGTTTTAGGGTTTGAAGCTGCCTTTGCAATACCCGCGGCCTGTTTCAAAAGAACCGATGCCGGCGGGGTTTTGGTAATAAACGTGAACGACCGATCCGCATAGACAGTGATCACAACGGGGATCACCATCCCTGCATCCATACTGGATGTCCTTGCGTTGAAAGCCTTGCAGAATTCCATGATGTTCACGCCATGCTGGCCTAACGCCGGGCCAACAGGCGGTGAAGGTGTTGCATGGCCTGCCGGACATTGCAATTTAATCTGTGCTGTTATTTTTTTCGCCATCGCTCTCCTCCAGACAAAACACGCTATTTATCCGTGTTCTTTCTTTTTTTCAAGCTATTTTTTTCATTAATTCGCAGTTTCTACCTGTGAAAACTCGACGTCCACCGCGGTTGCCCGTCCAAAAATGCTGACCATTACCTTCAGACGGCTTTTTTCCTGATTCACTTCTTCTACAACACCATTAAAATTAGCAAACGCACCATCGGTAATTCGAACCCGTTCTCCTTTTTGGAACCGTACGCGCGGTTTCGGCTTGTCGATACCCGCCTTCATCTGAGCAATAATCTGCTCCACTTCGTCATCCGACAGCGGCGCGGGTTTCTTTCCCGAACTGATAAAATCAGTAACTTTCGGTGTGTTTTTCACAAGGTACCACAGCGCTTCTGACATCTCCATCCGCATCAAAATATAGCCGGGAAAGAAGTTCTTCTGCAAAATATGCTTCTTCCCGTTCTTAAACTCCACGACATTCTCAATGGGGATTAAAACCTCTTCTACCTGATCCTTGAAGCCCTTCTGCTCAATTTGTTGCAGAAGCTGCTTCTTGACGCGCTCTTCAAACCCTGAGTAAACATGTACCGCGTACCACCGCATCGCCATGATTCCACCCTCGTCCTTCCAGTTCCCGGAACTGACCCTCCATCAATTGGATCTGTAAACCCAAACGAGGATACTTGCGAAAATGACCAGAGTGACGTAGGACCAGATGTCCGGCGTGCCGGCGAGAGCGGGTTGAACGCCTTTTGCCAGCGCGAAATCAACCACGCCCAGGAAGAGACTGATCAACAACGTTGCGACAATCAGAGCCGTCGTCGATCCGATAATTTCTTTCCGGGAAGGCCATGTTACCTTGCGCATCTCAACCTGTACATCCTCCATAAAGAGGATCCACCCCGGCTTTTTCTTCGGACCTTTTGCCTGTACGGTTTTCTGCGGCTTTTTTTCGGTCATGTCGTTCTGTTTTTGTTCAACCTTTTGTTTAGCCATTTTCTTTTCCCCGAAGCTACCGTTTGCTTTACGAATATAAAAAGTGGCAGGCCAGGAGGGACTCGAACCCCCAACATCCGGATTTGGAGTCCGGCGCTCTGCCAATTAGAGCTACTGGCCTAGCCTACAAACAATCTCCGTTAGGTTACTTCACCTGTTTATGCAGCGTATGTTTTCGACAAAAAGGACAGTATTTGCTGACCTCGAGTTTGCCGGGCGTTTTTTTCTTGTTCCTGGTTGTGGTATAATTTCGCCTTTTACATTCACCGCAACCGAGTTGAATATTATCTCTCATTTTCTTTTATTACAATCCTTTTCTCAGATATTGATTCTATTCGATAATCTTAGCAACGACGCCGGCTCCGACTGTCTTCCCGCCTTCGCGGATCGCAAAACGGAGACCTTCTTCCATGGCGA
>JAFGMN010000186.1 GCA_016927515.1 candidate division CSSED10-310 bacterium
CCATACCTTACCCGGCTTGTCGCGTGCATCACTGCTCATGCCTCAGATGGTAGGCGCGTTGTTTCTGGGCATCATGGAATCGTTCGGCGCGGATGAATCCTGGAGCCTGGCGTATCTGTCGCATCCGGTGATCAGCCTGATTGAACTCATCATTTTCACAGCTGCATCCTATTATTTCGTCCGGTATGGTCTTCTCGGTGACCAATCGCCCTGGGTTGAAGAAATTGATCCCCATATCAAACAACGCAAAAAAAACAAAATCCTGCGAAAACGGTCGCTGGGATTCCTTTCCCTCGGCTTATGGCAGGCGTTCACACTGATCAACCTTTTCATGGTGCTTCAAGCGAATGTCATGTGTAATCCGTCACGAGCCGACCTTTTGCAGCATGCTCCCACTGACCTCTTCTCCATCATGATGAATGCCTTGGTTCCGCAAATGATTATCGTCGATACCATCGCCGGGCTGAATATGATCATTCTGCCATGGTCACTCTTTACCTGGACGGTTCAGTTGTTCTTCTTCAGTGCCATATTCGAACGAATCATGAACCGCTGATCCGATGGCGTTTCCGGTCATTGGTTGCGATCGAGGATGTTTTCAATTACCCGCCGAGCGTGTCATTTACGGCATCTTCGGCATTGAACTCCCGGGTAATCCATTCCCAATTTTCAAGAATCGCATCGACGGATTCGGGATACCGGATGGATAATGCATCCCGATGCATTCGCCGGCTGAGAGCACAATAGGTCGCGTCTGCCAGTCGATATTCACCTCGTCGTGATCGGTGGCCCGTATCGAGGTTGACATCGTAAGAGAACCAGCCGGGATGACCGTCGCAGCACCAGGAGGATACCACGTGATGGATAGTGTTCAGGTAGAGGGTCATGACGTCTGCTGAGGGAATCGGAGGATTGAGAAGCGCTGAAATCCACTGAAACGGTCTTCCAAAAAGCCGCTCCAGGGGATCGATCACCCGTTCGGCAATCACCGGTCGTCTGTTGACGATGCGCTGCATGCGTTCCAGCAGTCGCATGGAAATGGCCATGCGCCGGGTCATACTCTCCATTGTTTCCCGAGTTATGGTTTCGGCATAACTCGTCTCCCAGGCGATACCCAGTGGAAATTCAGCGGATTCCGGTATCTTCCAGTCCGGTGGGTGTGTGAACCCGTGGTCGAGAATCAATGCCAGATCCAATCCCGATTCCACACGGGCATGCATGATTGCATCTTCTTCATATGGTTTTTCATGTCCGGGCCGACCGCTTGCCGCTGCAACCAGCCGGTTGATGAACGGGTGGCCCTGGATATCCAGGTGAACGTGAAGCAGCCAGCCAAGAGCAAATGCTTTCCATTCTGCGGTTGTTGCGGCATCATACATCACTTTCGGGAACCGGGCTGCACCGACATAGTGCACCCGGTCACTGAATTGCCCACGATTACCTGGCCAGTATCCTGCATCGGGAAAGATTGTACCCAGAATAAAGCAGTTCGACACGTGGGGTTGGACCAGGGTTTGCCCGCTTTCCAGGTAGACGTGTGCGGAATACAGATGCGTTCGAAAACCGGGCATACTATCGGATCCTTTGAGCTGTTGCTGACTCGTGGTGAACAAGATAATCCAGGATGTTCCGTGTCGCTTTTTTTAGCACGCACCGCTCATCACCGGTTGCAATGACTTCGCGGCAGTATTTCACAATGGCATCTCTTGCTTCAGGAAAGAAACACAGCATGCTGTTCCCGCCGTCGCTCAGTGTCCAGTCCTGCAATGTTCGGGAAACGTATTGATCCAGGGACAGCGATTCGTCGCAATCAAAAAGACGGCTGGGACGCGACTTCGCCTGCCGGACCAGTTCCAGCGTTCCTGCCGGCAGATGGTTGTTCCGTACGATAAACAGTTCCGCATCCATCGGATAGCCCAGTGAGATAACTGAATACGCCTCGATGATCAGGTTTTTCAAGTGCTTCTCTTCCCACCCCAGAGCGGTGGAAAGCGAGTCAATCCGTGTTAAATATTCCAGGGATCGCAGCATGGACAGATGGGCCGATATACGCTGCGAAAACGTATCCAGGCAGAAAAGCGATACTCTCAGGAAAGCTCTGACCAGATCGGGATGGCCGTTTCGAGCAGCGGAAAGCATGGGTTCCACGATTTCTTCAATGACATCTTTTCCCATGCGAACGGCAGACTGGAAGTGCACTCCGAAACTCGTGTTGGGTGCTCCTTCAATCAATTCGCTGATTGCGAACATATCCGGATCATCTGTCAGCAGTGTCAGAAGCCAGGAATGCGATCGGTGGTATGGTTCTTCCATCGGATGACCTTCACTGCTGTCATTCTGCATCAGAGGGTATAAAAGCTGCACGGAAAAATTGAATGCGCTGCAGGCGAAAAACCGGGTCGCCCGTCCGTCATCATGGAGATGGCCTGCTTCATCGAAAATGCGATGGAATGTCTCGATTGTGCGCCGGCGATTTTCGCGCATGCCTGCGACGCATGCAGGCACAAGGAAAAAGCACAGGATGATGGCGCATTTCCGACTGCGTTGCTGATCATCGAGAGCGTTGGGTCCGTAGTTCAAAATGGCATCTGCGATTGTTTCCGTTACCGGGTGTCCGGGCTGCCAGGCATCGAGCATCACGGATATCGCATCGGTTTCCTCATCGGACAAAGCATTTTTTTCATCCCCGCAGGCAAGACCATACCGTTTGAGAAGTGAGGCTGCATAAACGGAAGCACCGTTGATGAGAATCCATCGCAGGCCTTTCGATATCAACGATGCGATGGGGCCGGTCCGATTCAACCGGAGATTGTGATTCAGGATTCGAATCCAGAAATCGCCCAGGGCACGGACGATCCGTGGATCATGATGAGAGACACCGAGTACTTTGAAGGTCACATCGAGCAGGAGAACGATCCGTCCGGTATCATTCCGGATCAACCGGTTGACTGAAACATCGGTGCTTAGATGTTCCATCAACCCGGTCGCACGGCCGGGATCCTGTCTCCAGATCAGGTAGAGTGCTTTCCCGATGGCAGCCTGAATCAGTTCTTTTCCTTGGGATCGTTTCGGAATGCGTGCCAGGATCGCGTCATCGGCTGCCGATCCGGCGCTAACGGCTGCTCGAATGACAGCGAGCCGAGCATGAGTGTTGATTTGATTCATCTGGAGGATCAGTGAGCGTATTGTATCGGTGTTTCCTTCCCGGGCCAGATCGATAATGATTCCCGTTGCGATATCCGACAGCATCGGATCCTCGCTCTGCGCCAAATCCGGGATGATCTGATCAACGGAATCCGAGAGACGAATGGCCAGTTTCACGGCTTCGAGAAGGATGGGTGTGTCGCCCCGGGCCGCATGGGCAATCAGTGAACGTATCGCCTCTTTGTCGTGTAAATGAAATGTTTCGGTCAGCCATCGTGCCGCCCGGTATTCGAAGTACCGGTCGTAAACGAACCGTAATCCCATGTCATCGCCGCGGATATCTTCGGTGATGATGCCTTCATCCAGGAGTCGTTCATAGGTGGTACGCCAGTCGGTGTGAACGGGTTTGACATCCATGCTATCGCAAATGGGGCATGGATCATCAACCGTGAAGTCAGATTGTCCCGGGGTCAGGATGGTCTTGCATCCGTTGCATAAAAACGATGATCCCGGTGTTATATTGACCGGTGGCTCATAAACGATGTCCTGTAACAGGGCGTCCTTCCGGATGGTTTCCCCCGTCAGGCTGCTCGTGTTCTCATCCCACATGATATGGATCATCTGATCCAGGAACGGTTCATCTTTTCGCGGATCGATGGTCGCTTTCCGATCATACGTGTCGAAAATGACATCGATACTCACATCGCTCGGAATGCGTCCCGGCACAGCCGGTGTGCCTTCATACGCCTCACAAGCCAGCCGGAGCATCAACGGATCACGCAGCATGCTCATGGTCCGGGCGGATAAATCAGCCGAAACTGTTTCGATCGCAAACCGGGTGCGATACTTTTCGTATGCGGCAGGCCACTCGGAATCACTGAACCGGGACAGACTCGGATATTTCCGCTCACCGGCGATCAACTCGGAGAAGATCATTTCTTCCTGGTTTGAGTTCAATGATACGTGAATCCTCATCCAGGCAATATTCCTGCACGTGATGACGACCCTGAACCACGGATTGTCCTCTGAAACAAGATCGAGAAGTTCCCCGGCTAGGCTCGATGGATTGGAATACTCGTTGATGGCATCGATGAAACAGATGACGTGTTTGCCAAGAAATTCACCTTCCTGGCATGCAAGTTCCTGCAATACGCTTCGCAGTCCCCCGGGGCAAAACAGCTTCCGATCCACTTCCACTTCAAAACCCTGGGGATCGATGTTGCGTGCTTCAAAAAATAGCAGTGCATAATCATTTTTTGCGGCACGCAGCATCGGATGCGTTAGCAGTTTCCACATCGTATTGGTTTTGCCATGTCCGGAGTCACCCAGAATCGTTAGACACCGGAATGCCGGGTCGTCCAGAAACCGCTGAAAAACGCCCCCCTCCCCTTCAATCGCATCTCGTGTTACATGAAGCCCGGCAATGATACTCCCCGATTGCTCCAGTTGATTCCGGTTATCGGCCAGAAGCTTGTGAGCAACGGCACTCAAATGAGCCCATGTAACACTCGAAACCGATGCAATGCTTTCCTTTTTTACAACCTGGGTCATCTCTTTAATGCTGTTTGCCAGCGATGTAAAGAGCACGTTGTCAAATCCCCAGTGATTGCCGATGGTATATTTTAACAGATTGATGGATCGTGCGGAGTTCGTCTTAGCGGTCTCAAACAGCATGACGAGATGTTCTGTTCCCGATTCCCTGCGTTTTGATTCAACCAGAAACGATATGGGAATCGACCGATTTATGTCGATATCGATAAAGAGTTGCCGTGCGGTAGCATCCTGACGGAGTAGGTCCTCTTCGGATACCTGGCACGGACCATCACCCATCAGGGATATCTTTTTTCCATCCAGCATGGCATAGAGTTCGTATCGAGTTAGAAACTCCGTCAGACGCATCATTTCGCCGATCATCGCATCCAGTTTGTCAAAAAGCATCGGAGCGGTGGAATCATCCGGATCGATACCAGGATGGAACCAATCATTCCGGATAACGATGAGATCATTGATTAAAAGGGCAAGCTGGTTGGGACTCGCTTTTTTGGGGTGTTTGAATTTGAAGTAGTTTTGATCAAGTTCGTTCAGGAAGCCGGACAGCGGTATTTCCTGGCGCCGATAGCTCAAGAGAATTTCTCGGATAAACTGATTCCAGTGGCCCATGCTGGCTCTGAACAACAACGTGTGAATGTCCAGGGTGATATCGGGATCCGTCCCATTCATTTCTGACGCGTTTTTCTCTTGACTTTCTATTCGCTGATCCACTCCTTTCTGACCGACTTCCTGAAACTCTCCTTTTTTACGATCTCCTTGTTTTCGCTCTTTTCCTTCTCGCGCGTCCTTTTCTCGGTTTGCCTTTTTATCGGCGTGCGTCAACCGGTCGATATAGTCTGCCAGGATGATGCTCGAGCAGTATTTAATGATACTCGTTCCCAGCCGTACGGCGCATCGAAACCGGGCCGAGCGATCCGTCGCTTTATCGTATTCCGAATACGCGATGGCGATAGGTGATGGGAATCGGTATCCATCATCGTGATTCATGCGTGTTCCTTTTTTGAATGGGGTTTCTCGGAATCTCGGACCGGTGGCGCGATGGGTCAATGGGTTGATGTGGCAGCGATTCGACCTTGAATCCACCGCATTCAGCCATCAATCGATAGGTCAGTAAACTGGTCAGAATCCCTGATGGGATATCGATCCAGTAATGCTGACCGACGAGAACGGTGCTCAAGCAGACAATTCCGGTGAGAGTACCTGCCATCCACCGCCAAACCGGTGATCGTGTGCGGATGTATACACCGATGCAGCCCAGAGTTGCCAGCGCGCAATGGTTGGACGGAAAGCAATTAGCCGGATCGTCCAGTCCGATAATCCAGCGCATCAATGTATCGGGGACGCCGGGGCCGTCATAGGAGCGACGTGTCATCATGACGGGATAGAAATAATAGACCAGAAAAAGGATCAAGCTGGTTATGATGTATAATATCATCAAAGAAAAAAAGCGTGGTTTTATCCAATTGAAGAACCATGGAAGGATGATGAGCGCGGCCATCCCGAAAACATAGGGATAGACAAACCACGATACATAGATTCCGGGGGATTGCCAATAAACTCCCGTTCGGGTACCCCGGGCGTTCAGCCAGGAGTACGTGGTAAACCAGATAAGCCAAAAACACATGAGAAACGATAGTTTTACCACCACTGTATCCGCTAGTGATCGCGTCCGATTCACATCCTCATGCCTCCTTTTTCCGCCGATGCCGGATGCATCCTACAAAATGGTCGATTGATGAATCCTTTGTCAATGTCATGAAACCAGACAATTCCCATATTGACGCGTGATCCTGGAGTCAATTACAGTTGAATCAGATGATAGTTTGTACCATTGAATGGGAGGAAACCGGGATGAGATTGCTGATTGCGTGTATTGCTGGCGGTATCGGGGGTATCGGCGGTTTCGGGGGTATCGGGGGTGTTCTGCTGGGGGTACTCTGGGTGGCGGGATGGGGTGGCATCGTACAGGCTGACGAGATGATCGATATCGCGTCGGCCATCCAGGACACACCCACGGTGACACCGACCCTGACGCCGTATCCGACCGGAACATGGATCCCGGCACAGGTCGTCGATGTGGCACCTGCTCCGGATACCCTGTCTCCGGCATCATCGAATCTCACCGTGACGGTCGATGACCTACTCGATGAAACCACGGTGAATGAATTCACTTTCCGTGTGTATTCGGAACGCACGGGTGGGGTTCCCGGGCAGTTGACGTTCGAAGAATCGGCTTTTACGATGGATCCGGATCTTCTTTTCCTGTCAGGGGACACAATCAAAGCCTCTGTGACTTCGTTCATTCAAGCTGGAGGAGTGCCGGTTGTTCCATTCGTCTGGCAGTTCCGGATTGCAGCAGCATCGGGTCATGGCACGGTTGTCGAAGGCCCCCAGGCGATTGGCGCAGAGTATACGCGGGGGTTTACTCCCGGTGACATGGACGAAGACGGCGATGTGGATCTGGTTTCCACCGATCAGCCCGCCAAGTTATGGTTGAATGATGGCGCTGGCAATTTCACGAATAGTTCCGCCAATCTTGGACCTGCATGTGCGGAGGTTACCCTGGGGGATCTCGACAATGATGGTGATCTGGACTGTTTCCTGAGCAGGGATTTCAATTTCCCGGATATTGTTCTTTTCAACAACGGAGGAACATTTATTCAATCGGGACAGGTTTTTCCCGATGCAGCCACGTATCATACGGAACTGGGTGATCTGGACGGTGACGGCGATCTGGATGCCTTCTGTTCCGGTATAAACGGAAGTCCTTCACAGGTCTGGTTCAACGACGGCGCTGGTTTTTTCGCCGTGTCGCCGACGTCGTATGGCTCTGGTAACAACCAGGACGTGGAGTTGGGGGATCTCGATCACGACGGCGACCTGGATGCTTTTTTAATCAGCAGCGGACGGAATACGGTATTGCTGAACGACGGCAGCGGGACGTTTACCAACACCGGTCAATTGTTTGATCACAGACCAGACACCGGCGTCGATCTTGGCGATGTGGACAATGATGGCGATCTGGATGCCGTTATCAGTGCATATACAGGGTATTCGACCACCGTGTGGCTGAACGACGGAAACGGCACTTTTACCGACAGTGGTCAGTCATTGGTTCCACCGGGATCAATTGCCGCTGCCGACTGTGTTTTTGTGGACCTCGATGGTGACGACGATCTGGATATCTTTGTTGCAGCGAATACATCCAACGGAATTTTCCTGAATGACGGAAACGGCATTGTCACGTGGAACGGCCAAACGCTTCCATCATCCACTGCCAACCTGGCTGCTGTGGCGGATATCGATCAGGATGGTGACATGGATATCATTGTCGCAGATCACGATTTTTACGGACACAATCGAGTCTGGTTGAATGCGTATGCTCCACCCACACCGACGCCAACAAGCACGCTTACTCCTGTTCCCACCGACACACCGGAAGCAACACTTACCCCGACACATACACCGGAACCCACGGAAACACCCACGCCCTGTATTCACAACGGCGATACGAACCAGGACGGAATACTATCCGCCGGGGATGTCCAACTGGCGTTCCAG
>JAFGMN010000187.1 GCA_016927515.1 candidate division CSSED10-310 bacterium
GCGATCGTTCCAGGTCGCCTTACCGAGTGAAACCAAGGAAAGTGTATTCGAGGGATTGCGTCTGGGATTTGAGGAATTGGGGGGTGTCTGCATATTTGACACTCGCTTCGACTTTCCCCTTGGTTTCCGGATCCGATTTACGGCAGATGAAGCATTTGAAACCCGACCATTTGGCAAATCCATAGAAATCGTGGTTAAACTCGACTTCGCCATACAGCTCCTTAATCACTGCAAGCTTGGTCTGGTCATACACGATTTCTTCCGGAATGCCGCCGAGATAGGCAAAGGCTGCCTGATGAAATCGAATAAACATTTCCGTATCAATGGGACGATCAAACCATTCCACATACATCTTTCGACTGTAACTGAGGGTCATCACCATGAAATACTCCACGGATCGGCGCATATTGATCCATACTTTCCGGCTTTCTCCCATGTCCACCATGGCTTGAAAACCCGGTGATGTTTCAAACGGCTCATAAATCCGTGGCGGCTTTTTCCGCTTGCCCATCCGAATCTTGACATACCGTCTCAATGTCCGGTCGGATCCTGAATATCCCAAGCGAATCACCCTGTTGTAAATGGCCTGAGCATTGATGACGCCATCCTCTTCCATCAATTCCAATTGATTGTCGATAAAGGATTTATAATCATCAACCTTTCGTTTTCTTCGCGCCCTGGTTTTCTTGTACTTTGAAATGTCATCCATGGACATGTCTCGATACTTTCGAACCGTTTTTCGATCCACGTCGTATTTCCGTGCCACTTGCGAGACGGTCATTCCAGTATCCAATGCAGCTTTAACTTGAGTAATCACATCCCATCCTTTCATTGATCAATCCTCCTGAACCGGAGGAAAGATACCGCATATGGTTGAAAATGATGGGGAAAATTACTGGCCGATGCTTTTTCCGGGCCAATCCCGGTGACCGACAGACATCACTTGGAAAAACCAATCCCTTCATTGCCAAAACTCCCCAGAAATTCGCTGCAAAACTGGGGAAAGTTATTGGCCAATTTCTGGGGATTTTTAGTGGCCGGTAACACTAGCCTTACTTAAGGATTATGATGGAATTGTCTCATATGAATTTGGCCCCCTTTCAGATTTGGAAAGCCTTACCAAAGATTTGGAGTTCACCTTGGCAGAAGCTAGAAAAGAACTTTCAGCCCAAGGACCTTCTGAAAAAAATGAAAATCAGCCAAATACCTCACCAAAATCAACACAGAATAAAAGACCGTGGTGGAAAATCTGGAAATATAACTCCTAACCATCAGTCGCACCGAACCGCGAGTACGCGGTCCGGTGGACTGAAACGTTCGGCATTCGAGACCAGCAACCCAATCAACGGAGACAGGAGGACACCATCATGACGATCGATGAACTCAAGGCGAAAGTGGAAAGCCACCGAGAAGGGCTGAAAGAGAAGAGCGGATCAGTCGTTCAGTTCAGCAAGACCGGACCAGTAGGTATGTCCTTGATCGATGCCATCGTGAGCGCTTTGGAGGCGCAGCAGGCGCAGATTGATGAGCTGAAGTCCAAAGTCAAGGAGTAACGTCGGGCGCCACACTGGGGCCGAACATGCCAGTGGAGCTGACCGCGAGAACTGCCGCCGCTCCTATCGTCGCTCTGGCAGTTCCCCCGGCAGCTCACCGGCGGCGTTCCGCGCGACTGCGTCGCGCGGAATCACGGCGCTCACTTCGTTCGCCCATTGCCCCGGCGCCTTGCGCCGGAATAAAGCGCTTCACTCACGTTCAACTTGCTGTCCACAGGCTTCGCCTGTTACCATCAAGGCGAAGTGTGTGAGCGCCGCGATTGGCAGAGGAGGTGCGATAATGCGTGATCCAATCTCAGAAGAGTGGCTGAGCGAAGCGATGGACAATGTCGAGGCTCTCGATCTCGAACTGGGCTTCGCTGTCGGGCCGCACACGATGCGCGTTTACACAGGAGACAGCGTGGGCGGTCCAGCCACGGCAGTGCTTGAAGTCAGGGACCCTACCAGAACAAACCCAGCATTCCACTGCGCGGTCTTCGTATTCGTGATGGACGACAGGTATCAGCCGCTCCAACCGAAGTATGACTCGACTTCTGGAAACGTCCGGGCATTCTATCCGATGTCAGCTTTGGCCGGAGTGACTCACGTCCTACGAACCGGTTCAACCTGCTACTACACCCAGTACAAGAATGGCAACGCAAGGGTCCAAGTTAGGAACGCATGAACACTGGGTGCCAACAAGGCGTTGCTCGCGACGGCCTCCGGCGGCGCGAGAACGCAAAGGGGAACCTAATTATGGATAGAAGAATTCACTATGTGAATCCGGCGATCCGGCAGTATGTGCGCAGATGGAAACAGGCGCATCAGCAGGGTGAGGGGTTTGTGCGTCTGAGTTATGAGCCGGGCATTGATGCCCAGGCGGATTTTGGGGAAGCCTGGGTGATCTGGAACGGGGTTCAGGAAAAGGTCAAGGTGCTCAGTATCCGGATGTGTTATTCAACTCGATCGTTCCAGATCGCTTTGCCGGGCGAAACCAAGGAAAGTGTATTTGAGGGATTGCGTTTGGGGTATGAGGAATTGGGAGGGGTTCCTCATCGGATGACATTCGACAATTTTCCAGCGCGGGTAACGCAAATCGATGGCGCGGACGCTTCGCGCCGCGGCTGATGCTGAGCGATTAGGCGACTGTAGAACGGAGATACGCCTTGAGCCTCGAATCATCAGAATCGCTCACGAGAAACGAAGAAGTTGGATATCGACCAAAACGAATCGAGGAATATATGGGTTGTCCCCATTTTTATGCGCAATTGAATGGAAGGCCGAGGTGACTACACTGCCTGTAATGCAGACGAGCCGATTTCTGTTATTCCGGCGCTTGCTTATCTTTGTTCTCGCTGGACTGCTGATCTATTATCACATATTTACCCTGTGCGATCTGTATCTAAGCGCTGGCACTGGTGCTCATACAAGGTTCGAATACTTACAATCTGTCCTTCGAGTGGTGATTACTCTCAGCTTGCTGCTCGTCGTATTTGGCAACCGCTGGGCTTTGTGGGGGATGTGGGCCGGTATCACCGGGCTTATTGCGACGCACTATTGGGCGCATTTCGGGAACCTACCCGTTGATTTCACCCTGGGTAGGCACCCGCTCTCCTATCTCAAGGGCTTTATTTTTCCGACAATTATTACCCTGGCGTTTTACACTTCAAGCCAGGTCGGCGATTCTAATGCAGACGCTTAACCAATTGTTCAATCGGACGCTACCTCTTCCGTCCCTTTCCATCACCGCCACGCGCTGCATTGTTAGCGCCGGTTAACTCAGTCGTTATGTGCAAAAGGAGGCATGGTGCCAAAAAATGAACTAAGCACCGTAAGAGAAGTCTTGTTCTGGTCGTATGCAAATCTTGCCATGGCGCATACGGCTGAAGATAGAAAGCAAGAAAAATACGCTGCTTTTAACTACATGATAAGAGCAAAACTGTTCAAAGGACTAATAGACGGAACGATGAATAAAGCGATAAGGCATGCTATCATATCCGAACTGTACAGGGATTACTAAGATGTGAAAACGACAATGATTTACACGCATGTTTTAAATCGTGGAGGAAGGGGCGTTCAAAGCCCATTGGATGCTTTATGATGAATTGCAAGGGGTCGTATGCCGACCCGGATTTAGAAATTAAAGGTTCTTATCCAGGATCGGCTTATGCACTAGATTTTTATATTACAGCAATTGACATCACACATTAATATGTGTAAGATAATGTGTGGAGGTGATGAGTATGGCGACTAATCTCCAAATTGATGACAAGCTGATCACCAAAGCTCAAAGACTCGGCAAACACCGGACAAAAAAGGCGGCAGTGACAAAGGCCTTGCAGGATTACATTGACCGCCTTGAACAGGAAAAAGTCCTGCTTCTATTTGGATCTATCGACTATGATCCCGAGTATGATTATAAGCGGCAAAGGATGAAATCTTGAGAGTTCTTGTGGACACGAGCATCTGGTCTTTGGCTCTTCGGCGTGCGAAGGAGGATGCTTCAGACATCAGTCGGGAACTGGAAAGTTTGATTGCAGATCACAGAGTCGTAATAATAGGACCTATCCGTCAGGAACTGCTTTCGGGAATCCGAAGTGGAAGCCAGTTCGACAATTTAAAGAAGAGGTTGGCTGCATTTCCTGATGAACTAATTGCGTCCGAAGATTATGAAGAAGCCGCCCGAATTTTCAATATTTGTCGACAAAAGGGAATTCAAGGTTCAAATACGGATTTTTTGATTTGTGCGGTGGCTAAAAGGCGGCAGTTTGAGATTTTCACAATCGATAAAGACTTCACATTGTTCTCAGAAGTCGTTGCAATCATGCTATACAAGATGGAAAAAATCAAACAAGCGCGTGAACTTGACCCGAACCGAGATCATCTGCTTCGATCAGGGAATTGACCGGGCAAGTTACGCGCAAGCCGATTAAACAACACAACACGGGATGGGGCGATCTATACGTCATTCCCACGATCCTAAACTGACACCTGAATCCGAAACGGGTGCTCTCCGCCCAGTATACCTTTTGGGTACCTGTGGGTGAATACGATGCCGATCGTGCTGACAATGTCGGGCTGGGCTATTGGAGCCATAACTTCAGGGGAACGGTTTTATATTTCCCTCTTGAAAATCCGGGGATCCTGCTGTCTGCCTCCATGCTCCATGAAATCAACAGCGAGAAAGAAGGTTTCGATCTCAGGCCCGCACCGCCATACATCCGTGGAGTTCGGTGCATCCATGGCGTTCTCAGAGCGTTTCATGTGCGGTGTAGTCGCCGGTGGCATCTGGGAGACCGGTGATGTTACGGGAGGCGATGCCATGGAAGACGGGCGGGACCGAATGATGAACGTGGCGATCGATGCGTCATACTGGTTTATACCCGGAAAGCTGGGAGCGATGGTCCGTGCGACGCAGGAGTTCCAGGTACGTGATCGTTTCGAAGGCCGGACGTTCACAACTGGCGTTAACTTCATCTTCTAGCTGCGCGGTGAAACATCGAAGTAAGGTCGTCATGTCGTAAAAGCCCTTCTAAGCAGTCGCGGAAACACGACGTGATGGCTCAATAACAACGTCGACCGCTACGTTTCATCCGCCGAGGACGGCGCTTGAATCGAGGGTCACGCTCGGCGGATGCTATCCGCATGCTGTCCGTCGCTCCGTAATGCAAAACCCCAACTGAAAAACTCACAGCGGCAATTAAAAAAATGTGCTGGATAATTCATAAAAAGACTTTGATTTTTATAGGGATATAACGTATTAATTTTTCTTTATAACCCGGGAAGACGAGGAGACAGTGGAATGAAAAGTCGGTTGATGTCATTGGGAATGCTGATATTTATATTGTCGGTTCTATTGGTCCAAAGCGGAATAGCCGCCACTGTGGATGGCCACGCATACAAGGATGGCCAGACGGATCATTCGGGAATTACGATCGATCTGGAACCATTGCCATCGATCCCTTCGATTGGTGTCACGGGGTTGCTGCTGCTGCTGGCTGGCATAACATTGTTCTTATCTCGTAAACACACTCACCGTGTTGTGATACCCATGCTGATCTGCCTGGTGGCAGGATTCTGTTGCATTGGTTATGCGGGGTATCTGGCGACTACACAGACCAATACAGCCGGTGAATACAGTTTTACGGATATGGAACCGGGCGATTACAGCATCGATGCGTCTGCACCGGGATATTATCCGGAACATATTGGGAGTTTTACGGTAATCGAGGGAGCAAACACCCCACCGGAGATCACGTTGTATCCCATGGGTACACCGACACCTTCAGCTACGGCTCTGCTTACCCAAACCCCGACATCCACACCTACTCAAACCCCGACAAATACATCGATACCTGCCGGATATCTTATTTCTATTGATACCATCGTGGGGAACATGCGGCATGTGCCTGCGGGAACTTTCACCCAGGGATCGCCGGAAACAGAAGCGTGCCGTTTGATCGGTGAGACGCAGTTCACGCACATCCTGACGCGTGATCTTGCGGTAATGGAGACGGAAGTGACGCGTCAGATGTGGTCGGATCTACTGTTGGTGCAGCCGTCGCTTCCTGGGGATCCGACTCACGTTACGTTCAGCCCCTCGATGATTCATCCCGTTCAGCAGAACACATGGTATGAGGCGGTATTGTTTGCGAACCTGCTGTCAGTCCAGAATGGTTATACCCCATGTTATTACCGAGATTCGGGTTTTACGGATGTCGTGGATTCCGGGGATTACATCAATGATGATCATTCCTGTGATTTTGATTCGAATGGCTACCGTCTGGCAACGGAGGGAGAATGGGAATATTTCTGCCGTGCAGGAACAGTGGGCGCATTTTCTTGCAATGAGACGAACTATACGAGTGGAACCTGCGGATCACCCTATTGCCAGAGTGGTGAATTTCCGATTTTAGAGCAACATGCCGTATTTTGTTCGAACGCTTCCACGATATCAGAACCTGTGGGCAGTTTTTTATCGAATCCGTGGAATTTGAAGGATCTTCACGGTAATGTAATGGAATGGTGTTGGGATTGGGTCGGGATCTATCCCGTGGGTCCGGAAAGTGACTATGCAGGTGTTGGTTCCAGCTCGAACCGGGTGTTACGCAGCGGCGGCTGGGATGACTGGGCAAAGTACTGCCGATCGGCTCAGCGATTCGGCGGTCCTCCCGGCTACCGCAGCTTCTACCAGGGCTTCCGACTTCTGAGGTCAACCAATTGATTCTACGGTTGAAGGTGAAAGACTGAAGGTCCTGATTGATGCGGGATCACACAAAACTCAAGGCATCTGAATTGGCGGATGAGATTGCAGTATTGATGTTCCGAGCACCCGAGTGTTTTACCAAAGATGAAAAAGCAACTCACACATCATGAATTGAAACACGGCAGCAACTGGAAACCACAACGCGCAGATCTGCCGGTCAGATCAGCGTGAACCCTGCGATTCCTCGAATGATCAGATCGATCCCTGTAATCACCCGATATCCCACGCAATGCCGCGGAAACCAGAACCCCCGATAGGCAGCCAGCGCAATTGAAAGATAGGCGAAAGGAGCAAACGCAGGGACAACCCAGACAGCAACAAGGGCCGGCCAGAAAGTCCACAACACCCAATCCGGGATTTTCCGGTGCAAGGAAAACCATGCAAACCGAAGGTCCGCACACTCGATTCGCGTCATGATCCCGGCATAGGCCGCAACAGCCGTGAGATACGCCAAACAGAGCCAACCTCCAGTCATCCGGACATGTCGGAGCGGATCGATACTCGGCCGCATCAGCGCAATCCAGATCACGCCACTGTACACCACCTCCTCAATGATCCGGATCATCACCTGCCGCCTGAACAAATCCGGTGGCTTTCGAGGAAATGGACGATACGTCCGCCCAACATGACGATCGTCTAACTCAGACATTAAAACGCATCCCCATCCACTTCCGATACGGGCTCTCCAGAAACAACCCGTTTCGTGCATTCCACAGCAAAACCCAGCGTAATTCGCTTTTCCGTGTCCAGACGATCCAGTGACTGGATTAACGGCGGACCCGCCACAACCATGACAATCGCTCCCAGTATCTGAACGGGAAACAGCACCGCCTTGATCCATCCCCGCCGGTTCTCCGGAAAAAGATAAATATACGACCACATCAGCATGACCGCCATGTAACGGAAATATCCCCCCCGCGGTTCAATCCGGTGAACATCGAATCCCACCTTCTCCAGCAGATACCTGAGTCCATACCGGGTATACCGAAAATAATCATACGGTATCTGATGCTCGCCAAAACCGAGAGGAGCGGTCAATAGCAGATATCCGCCCGGCTTCAGTACCCGTCCCAATTCCCGCAGGATCACGTCGGGTTCAGGCACATGCTCCAATACCTGCGTGCAGATGACATGATCAAACACATCACCGGGAAACGGAAGCCGTTCCAGCCGCGCAAGCACATCCAATCCACTGTAATCCCACGTTTTCTCCCCCGTTCCGAAATCAACCGATGTATAGATTGCATGATCAAAAAATGACCGGTATCGACTCTGCCCCGCTCCAGCATCCAATACACGCTCTCCGGATTTAACGCGGAGACCGGCAGCGGAAACGAAATGGCGAATCGATGCGGTTTCAAGATCAATCCGATCCCACCACCAGCGTGGCAAAACACGCTGGAGAATCCGGCGCAATCGATCCATCAGTCACCCTCCCGCTTCATCGGCCCCTTCGCCGGTTCCTTCCGGCCGGTCGAAGCGGGAACCAGCCGATAAATACTATGAAAAACGCAAAGGTTGGGCCGGGCCGTCACGATTTTCCTGACCCACACCGGCAAACGGTCCCAATCAACGGGATGGGGGAAACCCGGTAAACCTGCATCATTGATAACCTGCCCCGCTATGCGATACCCGCACCGTTCCGCCATCTCCCGAAATGTCCGGTCCGTAAAAAATCGCACATGCGTCCGGTCCAGCAATCCTGTGTCTGTATATTCAAACCGTCCCCGCATCAAATCCCAGCGCATCCGCCAATACGCCATGTTCGGGATGGAGACCAGTATCTGGCGATCCCGGCTCGCCGGATGCAGAAGCGATTGGCACATCGACAGGATATGCCACGGATCAATCAGGTGCTCCAGGATATCAGCACATACAACAACATCATATACAGCGCCGGCATGCGCCAGCTGCGCCAACACGGCAGAATCCCCGGCATCCCCAACAATGACATCCCGGCAATACCTGCGAGCGGTCTCCGCTGCGTCGGCATCCTGCTCGATACCCGTGACCATACATCCATTGGCCACCATGGCCTCCGCCAAATACCCTGTGGCACATCCGATATCCAGCACATGCTTTCCAGCACCGACCAGCGACACAATACGCCGGTGCGTCGGAGCCAGGCCGTGGGTTTCAATATGAAGCAACGCCTGCCGCCGGACGGATGCATCATACTCCATTTGATGATCGCTCCCTGGATCGATCGGTGGAGTGCTCACTGCATCGATCGGTGAATCGATCCCGGGATCGTCGAGTCCGGCTCAACAGGTAGCCCGTTTTCGCCACCAATTCCCTGAACAAGCCCCGCCACCCCTTTATTCGGTACAATTTAACACCATACTGAATCGCTACGGCCGGCCGGGTGAGCAGGATCCGGATCTTCATTTTCCGGGCACATTCCAGCGCATGCAGGATATCGTCAGGTGTGCAGTCAGGATACGCCAATACCGGCGACCCCGCACCATCCCAGCGACTCCAGTCCGATGTGATCAGCCATCCCTTCCGGACAGCTTCCTCATAAAACGGTGTTCCAGGGAACGGTGTCGCGACCGAGAACTGACTGGTTGTGCATCGAAGCCGACGGGCATATTCCAACGTGCGATGCAAACTCGCCCGCGTCTCTCCCGGTAACCCGAACATAAACGTGCCATGCGTGGCAATTCCCAACCGGTGACACGTGGAAACAAACCGCCTCACATGATCCAGATCCAGATGCTTGTTGATCATCGCCATCCGTTCCGGATCCGCCGTCTCCACACCAAACTTCAAGCCGATACATCCCGATGCCTTCAATAGTCGCAGCGTATCGTCATCCACCCGGGCATCAGCCATGGCTGACCATGGCACACGAAACCCCCTGCGTATCATTGCTTCCGCCACCGCCCGGGCATGCGGCAAACTGGCCGTGAATGAAGCATCATCAAAATACACTTCCCGGGCACCAAACCGATCGACAACAAATTCCATTTCGTCAACCACCCGCTCGGGATTCCGGGGCCGAAATGACGGTGAATGATAAAAAACAGTTGATTCCAGGCAAAACACACACTGGTGCGGACATCCCCGGCTCGTCACCATGCTGACATTCGGAAACTTTTTGCACGCCGGATCGGTGTAGCGCTCCATCGGCAGTGAATCCCGTTCCGGATATGGCAGCGAATCCAGGTCCGTAATCAATGCCCGATGGGAATTGACCCGGATCATGTCACCGTCCCGCCACGCGATCCCCGTCACTTCCGCCAGATCACCGCCACCAGCGATCACGCCAGCTAAATGCACGACCGTATCATCATACTCCCCCCGTAAAACAGCGGTTCCAGGCGCATGCTCCAACACATCCGCGAACAATACCGTGGCATGCGGCCCGGAATAAACGATCATCGCACCGGTTCCGGCCGCGACCTCCCGGGCAAACGCCAGATCGACCTCGATAGACGGCGTACTGGTTTCCAAAATCACCATCTCCGGATTCCAGTCGATCGTCTCCTTCAGCGCTGCCGGTCCCGTCAATTCAAGCGCTACCCCATCCAGCATCCGAACTGTATGGCCGGCGCGTTTCAATACCGATGCCGCATAGGCCATGGCAAACGGATAAGGGTAATAGGGTAATGTTTTTTTTCGATCACGGATATGGGGCCATCGAGCCCCCGCTTTGACACTCGTACGCCGGTCATCACAAATCCACGGCGAATTAACCAGCATGATTCGCATCACCGGCCCCCGCGATGTTTCCAGAAATACCGGAGAATGTTCCGAAAATGGATAACCGTCCATTTATTGAAAATGGTTTGAGCGCTCTCCCGATCATACAAATGAACCGTGCGGACGTACGGAACATACCGGATACGCCAGCCCGCTTTTCGGATGCGGAAACACCAGTCGATATCCTCGTAATACAATGGATCGAATGCCGGATCCAGCATGCCCACCTGGTCCACAACCTGTCGCCGGACAAGAATGAATGCTCCGACAAGCCAGTCCACATCCCGCTCCGTTTCGTGGTCCCAATCGCTCATGAGGTAATTCGTAAGCAGCGTGAGCCGCGGAAAAACTCGATCCAGGTGCGCCCACCGAGCTAAAATCGCTCCCGGTGTGGGAAACCGGCGAGCGGTATATTGAATGGATCCATCAGGATTGACCAGTTTGCAGGCGGAAGCTCCGATATCCGGATGATCGTCCATAAACCGGATCATGAATGGCAGCGTGTCCGGATCGAGAATGGTGTCGGGATTGAGAAGCAGGATGTACCGACCCTGGGCGCGCTGCAAAGCCAGGTTGTTGTTGCTGGCAAAGCCCAGGCGGTGTTCATTGCGAATGAGCGTCACACCGGAACAAGCACCGGCAATGGTCACTGTATCATCCACACACGCATTATCGATTACGAAATACTCGACGGTCAATCCCGCACTGCCGGCCAAGACGGAGCGCGCACTATCCGCCAGTTGATCACCTTCATTGGTCGAGATGGTAATAATCGACAGATCCACTGCAGATCCAGGTGATCGATCCACCGTCTCTTCTCGAATAATCGACTCTCGAGTTGTTATACCATCCAACGCACAATCGCTCACTAACGCCTCCTGCCAAACCGGCGGCTCATTATCCCCGTTTAACCCATGAATCGCAACCTGCCTTGTCATTGCCGCCTGCTTGCGATACGGTACGATTCATCCTCTTCGAGACGTCCGGTACATCCCTGAAGGAGATTGTCGTGGCACCTATTTCATTTCAGCAGATCATCCGGCACATACGGCGCCGTCACGTTCCTGATTTCCGCTATTTTCCGCGTGGTTGGGCACTACCCCCCATCGACGTGACGCTCGAACTGACCTATTCCTGCAATCTCAACTGCCCCATGTGTTACCAAAAAGCCGTGCAATCCAGCCCGTCACCATCCACACCACCGACCATGCCCAGCGTCGACGATTACCACCGTCTGATTCTTCGGTTGAAACCATACCAACCCACGTTCCGTTTAACCGGTGGCGAACCGATGCTTTATCCAGCCTTTTTTGATATTGCCCGGTTTATCAAGAAACACAATCTCCGCCTGATCATGCCGACCAACGGCACCCGCATCGCGTCCCGGGCAACGGAATTGGTCGCACTCCCCATCGATCTCATCATCGTCACATTGAACGGACCGGAAAGCGTTCATGATTCAGCGGTTGGAAAACCCGGCAGTTTTCAGGCCTCCATTGAAGGAATCAAATCGATTCTTCACGAACGGCACGCCCGCGGCAGCGCACATCCCCGTGTGTTCATCAATGCCGTGTGGTCACCTCCTGCACCGGCAGCCATGCCAGAACTGGTTAAGCTGGCGACCGACCTGGGCGTCGATGCCATCAGTTTTACACACGTCTGGTATTGGAATGCCGAAGCAGTGGAAAATCAATTCCGGCAGTTTCCCCAGTTCGGCCGTCTGATTCCAACTCATCCCGGTGCCGTTGCCGGAATGCCATCGGACGCGATCATCGATGCCATCAACATCGTCCGGAAAATGCCGGCAGCAATACCGAGGCATTTTTATCCGGACCTGACCGATGATCAGATCCGGACGTATTACCGGGACGGCAGCATCCCGGTCACGGAGACGGTGTGCCAGATTCCCTGGCTTACGGTGTATATTCGCCCCACCGGAGATGTAGCGCCGTGCTACCTGAATCATTCCGTCGGCTCGATCCAAAATCAGGATTTTTTCTCAATATGGAATGGTCAAGCATACCGGTCATTTCGGAGAGAATTGCGCCGATCCGGTCCTTTCCCTGCCTGTCTGCGTTGTACCGGTAGTTTTTTGTTCAAGGAATCTGGTGACGGACGAACATGTCTTTAACTGGATTCACGATTTCAGAACAGCCCGCACGGCATCAACCACTGTCTCCACATCAATGCGATCCATGCACCCCCGGTATCGATCCAGGCAGCGGCTCTCATCGCACCGGTCTTTCAGGTTGCATGCGGCCTCGATGATCCGGTGTCCGGTTCCAGACGGTGCGGTTTCCAGGGGTCGGGAGGGACCGAACAACGCTACCACACGGCAACCGGAGGCGGCAGCAATGTGCATGGGAGCTGAATCATGACAAATCAGCACCGATGCCGACCGGAATAGCGCTGCCATCTCACGTATCGAAAGAGCGCCCGTAAAATCAGCCTGGACACCGTTCAAATTGCGCAACTGTCCAGTTATTGACGCATTCTCTCGTGATTCAACAAGCACAACCGGACCGAGATTCTCCTGATCCAATCGATGAATCAGCCTGGTAAAATGTGCCACGCTCCATCGCTTCAATGGAAGCCGGCTGCCGGGATGAATCACGATCGGTCGGACACCGCGGCACGCAGGAATACGATCCAGACGTTCCCGGATACCGGTGATCTCGTCTCCAGACAGGTGAATGACCGGATCCCGTCGCTCGGCTGGAAAACCGGCCTTGCGAAGAAGATCCAGGTGAAACTCCACCTTGTGCTTCAACTCCGTCCAGGAAATCGGATGCGTCAACAACGCTCCGCCTCCACCCGATGAATAACTCAATCGATACGGTATCCCGGGGCGATACAGGCAATGCCAGATGTTCCGGATGTCACCGCGAAAATCGATACCAAGATCGTATGCTCCCGCCAACTGCTCCAGATTGCACCGGGCACGCGAGCGGTCGACACCCCGATAAAACCAGGGGGCATCAAATGAAATAACGCGATCGATGCAGGGATCACGTTGGAGCAACGGTGTAGCGGCGCTGCTCGTTAAAAAATGCACGGAAGCGTTCGGGAATGCTTCCCGAACAACCCGCGTAACCGGTTGCGTCATAATAACATCGCCAATGTAAGCCAGCCGGATCAGCAAGACGCGACGGATATCCGGAGCCACATTCGGCAACAGAGGAAGGCGGTCTGTCCGGATCAGGCCAACGCTTCGGGCGGCGGAAAGCATCCAGTCAGCGGCCATGACCAGCCCGAGCTTTCGCCGATTGATGATTTTATAGTTTTCCGGTTTCATAGCGGACGACTCTCATACCAAATCCCCGAATGCGACTGGGGAAATCCTTTTGTTCGATGCGTGTCCACCGGCTGTCGAGCATCTGGAAAATCTGCTCCAAATACGGTTCAACAGCACAATTGATCTGGCAAACCACATACAGTTCGTCAGCACTGTCCAGCGATCCGCTCGCCGGCGATTCATCCGCCGACACACCCTCACGATGCCGTTGAATCGCCCGGACCACATCGTTTGCTGTCTTCCCGGTCAGATACAGCGTATCGAACCGATCCGCCGAATGATACCGGAATGCCAGCAGGTCGCCGACAATGGGCATCGGATTTGGAATGAACGCCGGAACCACCGCCACACGGGCACGACCGTTTTCCCCGGTCGCTTGCTCGATCCAATCCGCAACATGATGAACGGGGGGTTTGATATAATCACCGGAAAAAATCAATGTTGACAGCACCCCGATTTGCGCACATCCGAGCACGGATCCCGTGATCCAGCGCATCCGCACAGACAGGGTCATCAGCCCAAACGCAAGGAGTGCCACGGCGGCAGGATGAAAAATGATAAAGGGATGACTTTTGTATACACGCATACCCAGAAGACTCAACGAATAGACAATCAGGAACGGGCCGGTCGCTGCCATCACCAGCAGGGAAACTTCCCATTGGCGGATCCGGCGGATGACTGCGCCGACAATGCCCAGGGACGCCAGCAGCGGGAGTGGATACAACCAGGCGTGATCGAGGATGTATTGCTGATTTCCGAATAGTATCGTTTTCAGATAAACAAATACGGGTGTCTGCAGCCAATGGAACTGCAATGGAAAGCCACCGGGTGCTCCAGCATGGCGGTAATCCGTAATCAGAACGGGTAACCATGGAATGAATCCGAGAATCCAAGCGGCACCCGTCGCGATGAGTGCGCGGCAATGCCCGCGTCGCCAATCCGTCGGTAAACGGGGTCGGAACAGACCGGTACAAAGGAGAAGCCCTCCGGAAAAAAGGGCAACAAGGAGCAA
>JAFGMN010000022.1 GCA_016927515.1 candidate division CSSED10-310 bacterium
AGCGCCTCCGGTGACGTTTCGTTTCATGGGTTCGGCGAATACCGGTATGGCGCACGCACGCAGACCGATCCGTTCGAGGATGAAACCGCGCTGAATGAAATTCGGACCCAGGGCGATCTCATGTGGTATCACGACCTGTTTACCGCTCAAATCAAAGCCGACCTGGTGTACGATGATGTGGACGATGAACGGGATGATGTCGATCTGGAAACCGGTGATGGTTTTTTCGATCTGCGGCAGGCGAACATCATCTATTCGCCGGTTCCATGGATGGATCTCAAGGTTGGCCGGCAGATATTGACCTGGGGAACCGGGGACTTGGTTTTCATCAACGACCTGTTTCCAAAAGATTGGCAATCGTTTTTTCTGGGACGGGACACAGAATATCTGAAAGCGCCCTCCGATGCGATTTTCATGAGTTTGTTTCCGGCGGGGATCAATATTGATATCGCCTATTCGCCGCGGTTCGATGCCGACCGACACATCACCGGCGAACGGATCTCCTACTGGAATGGCTTTACCATTGCCGGACAAAATGACATCCTCGTGACCGATCGACCGAATGACTGGTTCGATGATCATGAAATTGCGGTCCGCGTCTATCGGAACATCGGAGCCTTCGAAGTTGCTGCATACGGGTATTCCGGTTTCTGGAAAAGTCCCGGCGGTGTCAATCCGCAGACCGGGGAGTGGCTGTTTCCTGAACTTGGGGTTTACGGAGCCAGTGTCCGGGGACCTGTCGGTGACGGAATCGCGCATCTGGAACTCGGATACTACGATTCACGGGAGGACAGCGGGGGCAGCGATCCATTCATCAATAACGGTGAAGCCCGGGCTCTCGTCGGATATGAGCGGGAAATCGTCCGGGATCTGACCATCGGAGTTCAATACTACGTGGAACATATGATGCAGCACGACGACTATATCCGAGCGATGGAGGCGCTGAATATGCCCACTGCCTCCGCCCGTGATGAAGACCGCCACACCCTGACGCTTCGGATCACCTGGCTGGCCATGAATCAGAATTTTGTGCTGAATTGGTTTACCCGGTATTCGCCGTCCGAAGAGGATGTCTACCTGAAGCCGGTCGTGACTTACAAAGTGACCGATCGGTGGCAGGCATCCATTGGAGCGGATATTTTTTCAGGTGCCGAAGACAATACCTTCCTGGGACAATTCGAGAACAATTCAAACGTGCATGCATCTCTTCGGTACAGCTTTTAGAGGAGGCGACAATGAATCACACACGGATCAACGGCATTCATTCCATACTGTGCCCGACGGATTTCTCCGAATCCGCTCAATACGCTCTGGCCACTGCGATCATGCTGGCCCGGCGGTTTCACGCATCCATCGATTTGATCCATGTCATTGAGCCGTCGGCGTATGAATCGGATCGGATCGCTGCCGGTGAAAAAACCTATCATGATGTGATCCGGGAGCGGTTGGACGATCTGGTTGCATCGATGAAGTACGAGGGCGCCCTGTCGAGCACGGTTGTTTCCGGTATTCCGTACATGGAAATCACGCGGCGTGCGGCTGAAACCGGTGCCGATATCATTGTGATCGGAACGCATGGCCGGACAGGGATCCGGCATCTGCTGATCGGCAGCGTGGCGGAAAAAGTCGTTCGAACAGCGACGTGTCCGGTCCTGACGGTACGACATCCGGACCTGCACGTGACGACGGATTAATTATCGTTCCATCCGAACGCCCATTGATCGATTGTGCCGACGACAGATGACAAGTCCGGAGAGAGTAGAGCGCCCCAGAAATATATAAAATCATCGCTCCCTGGAATTTCCGGCCAGACGAACGGCTTGATGATTGGTATTCGGTTTTCACCTGCACTGATGGTCAGTCGAAAGAAACTGAGACCCTCTTCGTAGGATGTCCATGCCGGAGCGAACCAGAAGGCACCGTCCGCTTCCAGTGCGATGAGCAAGGCATGGTCGGTCAGAGCGTCGCTGTCTGGATTGCACACGATGGCATCGAGGAAGAGGATGTCCCCCGGGCTGTACAGATGGAACGGCATGTCCAATGTCACACCGGCGGTACAGAGCGGTGTTGGGGTGGGATTCGGCGGCGTTTCAAGGATGTAATGATATCCCATGTCCGCCTGAAGCATGTCCGGCTGTTCGTCTGTTCGCGTTGTTACTTCACTTATGCATCGGAGTGACCAGGGTAACTCATGACAGACAAACTTCGCTGGTGCACTTCCTGTATTGAGGCAGGGACTGTATGCCGATTGACCGCATTGCATGTTGCTCAGGTAATACGAACCCGAAGGCCCCAGGCAAAACAACGGATCCGAATCGATGATTCCCGTTCCCGGATAGGTACCACTGATATCACTGAAAGATAAGTAATGAGAAGATGTTGAATCCTTCGTTAGGGTGTCAGGTTCATTCAGCCAGACAATGCTGTCGCACATGTAGAACCGGGACATCTCTGCCAGGTAGATTCCGGCACCGCTAATTGCCTGGTTGTCTGAAATCGTGCAGTTCTGGCAGGTTGCAGATCCGTTACTTTGACTTTTTATTCCACCGCCGTACCGGGAGGCGATATTGGATACAATGAGGCAGTTGAATAAAACAGTACCTTTCTCATTGTATTGACATGCGGAAAGGATGCCGCCACCATCTTTGCCGGCGTGATTGAATTGAATGGCACAATGACAGAACACGGGATTACCGCCACAGATATGGACACCGCCGCCGTCAAAAGGGACGCTATTGTTCATGATGATACACTCGAAAACAAGGGCATTCGATTCCTCGATTCCAATCCCGCCGCCATTGTTTTCGGTCCAGCAGTTCTCAATCACGCAATGGCGGATTATTGGTGATGCATCGAGACACATGATACCGCAGCCATTGCCATCATAGGTTGCGTTCAAATGTCCGTTGATAATGGTGAATCCTTCGATGACGGTCGAATCCGATCCCTTATTCTTGACCAGGATGCCGCGATTCAGAGAACCACAATCGATGATGCAATTCGAAGGTCCGTTTTCGGACATGAGAGCAATTCGTTTATCGACAATCTTCAGATCTCTGTTCAGCGATCCCTGATACAATCCATCGCGAACAAGAACCGTGTCACCGTCTTCGGCGGCATCGATTGCCGCTTGGATGACGAGATAGTCATCCGGAACAATTCGTGTCGCAGCCTCTGCAACGCTGCCCGCCTGAATCGCCAGAAACAATGACAACCCATGCATCGCCAATAGCCAAATTCTGATCATCATCCGTTCTACGTATTTCATTATCTACCTCTTTTCGGTGATCGTTATAAAACAATATTATTAAAAGAAAGAGTCACTCGACAGGTTAAATCGTGCGTTTGCGCGGAGTATGCGGCATGACGGCGTTGCGGGCGAATCACTCTTTTTAGTAAGGTCTTGCTGTCGAGGAGACTGAGATTGTTATGCAGAAGCGCCGATTGTTTACCCTGTACACCGCTTGGGCTCTTTTCACCGCAGCCATGCTGCCGGTCGGCTGCTCTCGCGAAACGCCGCAGGCGCAACGGGAATCGCTCCAGCAGAACATACCCGTTTCTCCCTCACAACGGCCTCCCTCCGCACTCCCCGCTTCCCCCCTTCAACCCGCTCCCGCTATTCAATTTAATAAACCCGGACTCTCCTTTCATGGCAAACTGGCCGCGCCGGTGTTCGACGAATCCTTGCGACAACTCGATGGCCGGGACAATCGGCTGAATCCATCCAGCCGTACGATTCTGCTGCGTGGCGGGCGCTATTTTGACCCCTGTTTTATCAATGATACCACAATCGCCGTAGCGAATCTCCGGGGTGTCGATTTTTTCACCCTGTCATACCGTTCCCCGGGCGATCATGTGCTTGAACGGTTGCGTCAGGTGGATACGCCGGGGCATGCCTGGAGCGTTCTGCCGGTGGGTTCCCGCGTCTGGGTTGCCGAAGACTACGGCGGTGTCCGCGTGGTGAATGTTGCCGACGGCGTTATTGAGGCGCACGTTCCGGATCTCGACAACGCCCGGTCATTCCATCACCTGCCGGATGGAGGCATCGTGGTCTGCCGACATAGCGGGGGAGCCGATGTCGTTGTCACCGGGGACGGTTGTACTATTATCCGCCGCATTCCGCTTGACACGGATGGTCGTGTTTTTTCTGCAACATCAGAGGGAGACCGTCTCTATCTAGGGACGTTGGGTGGTGGATACATCGCTTATGCGCGGAATGCTACCGGCGGATACTCACGGGACTGGACATATACTGCGTGTGACCGGATTCTCTGGTGCCACGTCGACGGCGATATCCATTACCTGATGGACCGGGATGTGGGATTGCGCATTCTGAAAAGCGCAGACGGGAGCCGACCGGTTTCCATCGGGTTGTGCGAACGCGCCGGCGAATGGCGTCACGGCTGCATGAAGGATAATCGTACGGTTCTGGCAGCTCATGCGGGAGGACTCCTGGAAATTGATGTGAGCGATCCATCCGCACCGGTCATTATCCATGAGTTGCCGTCACCGCTGGAAAGCCGGGGCATTGCGTTCCGAAACGGGAATGCCGTTATCACGGACAGCGAATACGGGCTGCGATGGATCCGGTGGACCGGCACGCCGCCGCATCCGACAACGATGGCTGAGCATGTTGATAACGGATTGGTGGCCGATGTCGTCGTGACTGCAACGGAGGCGTTTGTTGCGCACACGCGGCAAGGGCTGGAACGTTATCGGATGACCGCTGACACACTGACGCATGTCGAAACCTGGACCGGGGGTGACTACGTCTCGGCGGTGGATGTCCACCCGGAACCACTCCCTTCTGGCGCAGTGCTTGTTGCCGTGGCCGACTACCGGGGCGCGGTGCTTCTGGAGGCGATTTCCGGTGAATCATTGAAAGAACTGAGTCGCATCACCACGCCGGGAAGGGCGGTCAATGTCTGTCTGCACGACAATCTGCTGCTGATCTCCGATTGGTTTCAGGGGCTCCGGATCATGGATGTATCCGATCCGTCGAAGCCGGTTTTCCTCGCCTCTGTGGCGACATCCGGATGGGTAATTGATGCCATAGTACGGAAATCCCATGCCTATGTCTGTGCAGTGAATCAGGGGCTTCTGACAGTTGATATCACCGATCCCCGGCACCCGCTGGTGACCGGTACCGATACGACGGTGCAAGCGCCCGAAGGCATCGCTGCGACGGAAACGTGTCTTTACCTGGCGGATTTCAATTTCGGACTGATGATGTACGACTTGGCGGATCCTGCCGTGCCGACGCCCGTATCCTGCTATAAACTCCGGGTATGCAAGGGTGTCCAGGTGCGGGATACCACGTTGATGCTCTGTCATTACATGTATGGTGTCAAATGGTTCGACATCGCCGATCCGTTTCAACCGGTTTTGATTGGCGAACGTGACACCCCGGGCAAGAGTTACGAGGTGGCCTTCATCCCTTCTGCATCAGCGGCCCTGGTGGCGGACTGGCATACACTGATCGGGGTTTCGTGGTAATGGAGCGATTCACCTGTTCATGGATCCATGACATTCTGGTCGTCTTATGTGATGGTAAGGTGGTTTGCGGGTGTGCTGATCCATATGGTGAACGGCCGCTGGGTGATGCGAACACGCAGACATTGCATGAGATATGGCGGTCGCCGCGGGTCCGGGCGATCCGGGAGGGTTTGAACCGGGGAC
>JAFGMN010000188.1 GCA_016927515.1 candidate division CSSED10-310 bacterium
ATGTCGTGCCGTTTCTGCGCAGCATCGATCTGCTGGCTATGCCCTCCCATAAGGAGGGATTTTCCAACGCATTGTTGGAAGCCCTGGCTTGCGGCGTGCCGGTTGTTGTCACGGATGTGGGTGGAAATGCGGAGGCTGTTCGGGATGGCGTGGAAGGATTTGTCGTGCCGGCCGGTGATCAGCATTCTTTTCAGGAAGCGGTACTGAGAATGATCAAGACGCCTGAGTTGCGTGTAACGATGGCCCGGCAAGCCAGGACTCGAGCGAACCATTTTTCGCTGGAGGCTATGGTTAAAAAAACTGAAAAATTATACTCGGATTTGACGTGCCGGAAACTGGTCAACGGTCCCGATCTGGTTTATAATAATTGATTTATGTAAGGAAGGCACCGGAAATGACGATAGATAATCGAATCAGAACAATTGCACAGTATCAAAACTTGATTCATTACTGTGATCAGCTGACCGGACGGAACATTCTGGTGGTCGGCGATATCATGGTAGACGAATATATCTGGGGCGAGGTTCAGCGAATCAGCCCGGAAGCGCCTGTGCCGGTGGTACGTGTCAAACAGGAAACTTCACGGCTTGGCGGCGCTGCCAACGTGGTCAATAACCTGCGAAGTCTGGAAGCCAACGTAGCGCTTGTCGGTGTTGTCGGTAAGGATGATCTGGGCGATCGCGTTATTCGCTATCTGGATAATTTATCGGTCGATTCCTCGGGTATCGTCCAGGCGGAGACCTTCCAGACGATCCGTAAATCCAGAATAGTCGCTCATAATCAACAGGTCGTGCGGGTGGATCGTGAGAACACCGCGGCGATGACGACTGAAATCGAGCAGAGTATGATGGATGCCTGCCGGGTGAAACTGGCATCGGTGGATGCCGTTGTCATTTCCGATTATGCGAAAGGCGCTATCACACCGGGGCTTGCCCGGGAAGTGATCCGGATGGCGCGGGAAGCGAAGAAAATCTGCGCCGTTGATCCGAAAGTGCGAAATATTGCGAATTACAAATATTGCACGGTAATCACCCCGAATCATATCGAAGCTATGCAGATCGCCGGACTGGAAATGGGCGAACCGGATGTTATCGAACGTGCCGGGAAGCACCTGCTGGCATCGCTCAGTACCGATGCAGTGCTGATCACTTGCGGAGAGCAGGGAATGGCGCTGTTTGAAAAAGACAAACCCATGGAGATGATCGAGACGGTGGCCAAAAGTGTCTATGACGTGACGGGCGCAGGGGATACGGCGATCAGCGCACTCACATTGGCGCTGGCTTCCCGGATACCCGTAAAGGAATCGGCAATACTGGCGAATTTTGCAGCGGGTGTCGTTGTCGGTAAATTCGGAACGGCAACAGCCAGCATCGATGAAATCAAGAAAGCCATGCAGCATTATGTGGCGTAGAGGAATGATGAATGACACGCAGGCGTAACGTTGTGGCGGTAATACCGGCGAGGTACGGGTCGACCCGGTTTCCTGGTAAACCGCTCGCGGATCTGGCGGGTAAACCGATGATTGTCTGGACGATGAATCAGGTGAAAAAAGCCGGAACTGTCGATGCAGTGCTGGTGGCGACCGATGATTCCCGTATCCAATCCGCTGTCATCGAAGCCGGCGGCACGGCCGTCATGACACCCTCCGATCTGCCCTCCGGAAGCGACCGTGTTGCCTTTGTTGTCAAGAAACAACCCGCGGATATTGTCGTCAATGTTCAGGGCGATGAACCGCTGATTGATCCTGGTCATATAGACGCCGCCGTAGCGGCCCTCCTGTCAGATCCGGAATCTGCAGTGAGCACCCTGGCGACGCCCATCACCGAACTGAAAACTCTGCAGAACCCCAACGTGGTGAAAGTCGTTCTGGACGCATTCGGCAGAGCTGTTTATTTTTCCAGGGCACCCATACCCTACACGGCAAATCCGTCTCCCTCCCCCCAAAATAACACCTATCTTCGACACATCGGCCTGTATGCCTACCGGTCTGAATTTTTGTTGCAGTATACTCGGAATCCCGCCTGCTGGATGGAACGGGTTGAACGGCTGGAGCAGCTTCGGATTTTATACTTGGGCGGGAAAATTGCCACTGCGGTTGTTTCAGGCGGAGGTATGAGTGTGGATACGCCGGAGGATTTGGCGCGTGTTCGAGCGTTGATTGACGCTGGCGGAACGGGTAGTTTGAACCCTTTGTTGAGTGGAGATTGAGAGGTATGCAATCTAAATACATTTTTGTTACGGGAGGTGTTGTTTCGTCGCTTGGCAAGGGCATCGCGTCGTCATCGATCGGTGCGCTGCTGGAAAGCCGGGGATTCAGAGTTACGCATCTGAAGTTTGATCCCTATTTGAATGTCGATCCCGGAACAATGAGCCCGTTTCAGCATGGCGAGGTGTATGTTACCGATGACGGTGCGGAAACGGATCTTGATCTGGGTCACTACGAGCGGTTTACGCACGCGCCCATGCGCCAGATCAATAATGTTACGGCCGGTGCGATCTATCACGCAATCCTGGCAAAGGAGCGGCGCGGTGATTTTCTCGGCGGAACGGTGCAGGTCGTGCCGCATGTGACTGATGAGATTAAATCGCGTATCGGCTTGCTCTCCAAGGACGTCGATGTGGTGATTGTGGAGCTTGGCGGGACGATCGGCGACATCGAGAGCCTGCCGTTTCTGGAAGCGATCCGTCAATATCCGTTTGATGTAGGTAAGGAAAACTGCATCTATATCCATTTGACGCTTGTGCCGTATATTCGTGCCGCCCGCGAACTCAAGACAAAACCCACGCAGCACAGCGTCAAAAGCCTGCGGGAAATCGGTATTCAACCGGATATTTTGCTCTGCCGTTCCGAAATGGATCTTGACCAGGATATCAAGCGTAAGATCGCCATGTTCTGTAACGTAGCGCCTGAAGCGGTCATTACTGCCAGGGATGTCGAATCCATTTACGAAGTGCCGGTCCAGTACGCCAAAGAAGCTTTGGACAGTCTGGTGATCCGGTATTTGGGTCTGGAGGACAAGCCGAGTGATTTGACTTCCTGGGAGGAGATTGTACACCGCCTGACCTTTCCGAAACGGCGAGTGACCATCGGCGTAATCGGTAAATATGTTCAATTGAAGGATTCCTATAAAAGTCTTGCCGAAGCGTTCGTTCACGGCGGTATTGCCAACGAAGCGGCATTGGATATGCGCTGGATCGATGCGGAGCGGATTGAGGTGGACGGTCCGGAGCGTTATTTGAGTGAACTTTCGGGGATATTGGTTCCCGGCGGGTTCGGGGATCGCGGAATCGAAGGTAAAATTGCAACAGTCCGTTTCGCCCGTGAAAACCGTATTCCGTATTTCGGTATCTGTCTGGGCATGCAGTGTGCGGTGATAGAGTTTGCCAGGAATATCTGCGGACTGGCGGGTGCCAACAGCTCCGAATTCGATCCATCGACACCGGCACCTGTCATCGATCTGCTGCCCTGGCAGAAAGACATCAAGAATCTTGGCGGGACGCTGCGGCTGGGCGCGTACCGCTGCGCCTTGAAAACCGGCTCCAAAGCCTGGAATGCTTATAAAAGCGACGAGATTAAGGAACGACACCGGCACCGGTACGAGTTTAACAATCAGTATCGGTCTGTTATGGAATCCAACGGCATGGAAATCAGCGGTTTGTCGCCGGACGGAACCCTTGTGGAAATCGTCGAGTTGACGGATCATCCGTGGTTTGTGGCGGTTCAGTTTCATCCGGAATTCAAGTCGACACCGCGTACGCCGCATCCGCTGTTCGTCGATTTCGTGAAAGCGGCGCTGCACAAGGGAGGTGTCGCTATTTGATACGGCGGTTCCGCAAATGGTTTTTAAACAGCGTTGCCGTCGCGACCTTGAAAAGTCTTCGGTGGTACGTTAAAAATCGCAGTTTTTCTCAGGTTTCCCAGACCGGATTTCACATGGGAAACCTGGTGTTTTTGTTGTCCCGCCACAACCGGCGGATTATTTGGGAAAATCTGGAGATTGGATTGGGCGGTACCCTTACGGATCAGGACAGGTACTTGATTGCAAAAACGGTCATGCAAAACCTAGGGCGTTATGTCATGGAAGCCATGAAAATTCAGGATCTGAGTGCGGACAACGTGAAAGCTCTGGTGGATGCCAAACAAGTGAAAAGACAACTCAAACAAACATTTGACACTGGCCGGTCTGCGATGATCATTACGGCTCATTACAGCAATTGGGAGTTGTTTGCGGCCCGTCTCGCCACGATTGCCCCGATCAAGGTTCTGGCGCGAAGCAGTGACAATCCCGAAATCAACCGGATGATCGTTTCTTCACGAAATGTCGCGGGGGTGGAGGTGATTGACCGGGATGACAGGAACGCTGCTCGGATTATACGCCGGATCAGTAAGGAAGGCGGGCAGATTCTGGGTGTGCTGATGGATCTGGATTCCGTGCGAGTGAAGAGTGTTTTCGCTCCGTTTTTGGGTGTCCCCGCCTATACGCCATCCGGCCCGGCGGTTATCGCACTCAAACGGTGGATGGATGTGTACGTCGGGTTTATGATCCATGATCCTGTCTCCGGTTACCGACTCGAACTCACCGGCCCATTGAATATCCAACCCAGTGGCAACCTTTCCGAAGACGTCCTTCAAGTAACCACATTGTTCAATGCGCTCATCAGCGATCAGATCCGGAAAACTCCGGAGCAATGGGCGTGGATACACCGGCGATGGCGCCGTCGGCCGGAGGATTTTCAGTAATGTTTGGCATGACGGTTCTGGACTGGGTACAAATCATCGGATACTTGGTAGTTGGATTTGCCGGCGGCTGGCTGGCCCGATTATTTTTCAGCAGCGCGAAACGGGCGCGTTTCGAATCCCCGATGCTTGGTGAAACCATCACCGAACTGGCGTCAGGCGATGCCGATATGGCACTGGAGAAACTCACCGCATTCGTCGCGACCAACACCGGGGATCTTCACGCCTATATATCGATGGGGATTCTATACCGAAACAAAGGATGGTTTAACAGGGCCATTGATGTTCACCGCCGGGTCATCTCCCGGACCGTATCCGATGATGCGATCAGATACCGGGCGGCCAGGGAACTCGTTCTGGATTTTGAGGATGCGGGATTGATTGACCGCGCGATTGATGCGATGAAAACTGTCTTGAAACTCAGCCATGCCCGGGTGAGTGACTATCGTATTCTGGGCCGGCTTTATGAGACGGCGAAAGACTGGGATCAAGCGATCGACGCCTGGCGGCGAAGCGGTGATGAGATGATCTGGCGAAAACGCGTCGGATTCATTCTTGCCTGGGAAGGTATCGAGAACCGGCAACAGGGAGATACCAAAAATGCGCTGAAAAAACTCAAGGCGGCACTCAAACTCGATTCCCACAATCCGGCGGCGCTGCTTCATCTGGCGCAGTTGCGTGCCGAAGAGGACAAACTGGCGAAGTCCGTTCGCCTGTATGAACAGCTTCAAGCCGACCGCCCGGATCTGACCGGTGTTATCGCAGATTCCATTGAAATGGTCATGGTAAAAACCGGCAGTGAGAAGCTGACGACTCTGTACGAGCGGATTCTGGAGTCACAGAAATCCGAACCGCGCGTCATTGTGCGGTATGCTGCACATCAGGCATCCAAAGGCAACTATCAGGAGGCTTCAGAAGCTTTGAAACGGGTCGATATATCGAAACTGTCGAACGAAATGATGTTGCGGATGATCGAAACATCGGAAAAGATCGGAGACCGTGACCTTGCATATTCACTAGCCAAAAACCTTGTCGGAAAAGTTGTCAGCAGTGAGCGGTTCGGTTGCTTTATGTGCGGGGAACTGTTTTCATTTC
>JAFGMN010000189.1 GCA_016927515.1 candidate division CSSED10-310 bacterium
CGGGATTACCGATATCGTGCGAAGGCTGGATCAATCACGTTTACGTGCGGTGCGTTTGATTCGCTGGCCGATGCTCCTGCTACCATGCCTGTGGATGTGTGCGCTGATACCACGGGCTGTGACGGCTAGTCCTGGGGAGTCGAGGGTTGCGGAACGGCTTGCCCGTTATCGTATCGATTCCGGTGGTGCGGGCGCGACGGTCGTTTCGCGGCGGAGCGATACGTGTTTTCAGCTCTGGTATATGACGGAGATTGAGTTGAGGGGATATCCCGACGTTGTTTTTCAGCATCTTCTGTCCTTTCCATGGTATGCCCGGGATCTCGTCCTCCGTGGTCTTATGCCGGAACGTATTCTGACCTATCCTTTTGAAGACTCCCGTTCATGGAATGCGGCCGCAACGGCCGCGCTGATTATGACCCGCAGACTGAGCCGGCCAATCGTGATTCTTGACCCGGAAATTCTGGATGATCTGGTTTATGCCGGTTTCACGTTGGAGAATCCGGGCTGCTTGCCTTTCGGTGCTTGTCTTGGGCCGCCGAATAGAATCGGCGTCCATTACCCCATTGCGTTCGACCCTGGAATGCCGATGGATCTCCTGTCCGCGCAACAAATGATCACGGAGTATATCAGGCAGGCACGGTTTTTCGAACTCTGCGGCGAACCACACCGAGCACATGCCTGCCGGGATGCGGCTATGGCCATTGATCGGTTCGGACGGCAAAATGAATGGTGGGGATCATGACCGTGCGTCGGATCGAATGGCTGGTCTGCGGATTCGTTCTCATCATCGGGATCGTCTTTCGGTTCACCGCTCTGGGACGTATTCCCACTCTTGACCACGATGAAGCACTGATATGCCTGGGCGCTCGCTCCATCGTGGAAACGGGCTGTTTCACGCTGACGGGCGACAAGGTGTACGAAGGTCCGCTTTTCGAAACCATGCTGGCCGGTCCGATGGCGCTTTTCGGAGCGTCCGATGTGACCGCCCGTTCAACCGTCGCCGTTATCGGATGCCTTGCCTTGGCTGCACTGATTCTCGCGGGGCGCGCTCTCGACGGCGGCGGGTCGGGGGTCCTGGCAGCCATGATTCTAGCGCTTTCACCATGGCACCTCGCGGCCAGCCGGGTCATTTACGCCTGCAATGTCTCCATCCTTGTCATACCCCTGTGGATCTGGGCCTATCTCCGCTTTGTCCAAACGACTCGACTGCGGTTTGCCCTGATCGCTGCCGGGCTCATCGGTCTCGCTGCGAACGGCCGCTTTACCGCATGGATCCTCCTGATACCGCTCGGCATGGTCATTCTTCGCTATCGCAGACCTCATCGACTGTTGACGTTGGCCGGCACTCTCGCACTCGTTGCGATTCTTTCCCTCCCCGTCCTTGCTTACAATGCGATTCATGGATGGCCCGCCGTTGCGGTGCTTGCCGGTGCCGGACAGCACCATCTCTTGAAGAACGTGTTCGAATATCCCTCGCGGGTCGGAGGGCTGGTCCTGACTTTGCTCCACGCCCTGACCGGGAGCGGCTGGTGGATTGATGCGGCAACCCCAGTGACCTCTTTCACGATGGTGATTCCTGCCGCAGCCCTGGCTGGATGTATCGGGATGCTTACCGGACCATCGAAAAAACAGGATCCGGGACGCTGGCTTGTTTTGGTGGTGGGTCTGCTTTTGGCCGTTGTTCCCGCTGTCACGAAATCTCTGGGACCCGATTGCGGGTATCGTTATCATCCTCATTATCTCGATTTGATTATGCCGGTTGCAGCCCTCTGTGCCGGGCATGCACTTTCCACTCTGGCCCGCCGCCATCGGTGGCCGGCACGGCTGATTATCTTGGGCATCTCCGGACTTCAGCTTCATTTGCTTATGGCTACGATCGTTCCCTCGATCAAGCAGTATGGCGCTCCCGGACGATGGAATAATGCCTACAAACAGATCGCGGGCATGATTTCTGCCACATACACTCCGGATACAACCCGCGTGGCAGCATCCTGGTCTTTCGGTTCGGGATATCCGCAGACGGCATTTTATCTTCCGCAATTCAAAGTGGATCCGGTGATACAACGCGTGTTTGGCCACCGGCAGGAACAAGGCGAATGGGACCGGACACTTCTCGTTCATGTGTCTTCAAACCCCTCTCTGTACAAGGGTTCGTGGCGGTGGAAGCGCCCTTCAGGTGACACCGGATCTGGCCCGGGCTTATGGTCAGTCGCCTCACCCGGGATGGAGATCGCCGGGTATTTTTTCGACAGCACGGGATCGGACGTGCTGCCGATGGTGACTTGGCAGCGGAATATTGCTTCGTTATGGCCTGATATCGTTGTATTCGGGACTCGGATGCCAGTTGTTCTGACCGTCGATGACCGGGAATTCGAAACTCAAACGGTGCCTGCCATGGTTCGATCGATTCCACGGGTGACCCCCCGGCATCAACCGTATATGCTGGCGATGGCGCGGTGGGTGGTGGCACATCGGTTGAAATGCCGCGATGAAAGCGGAAACTCGTGGGCACTCACATGGGGAGCGGAGCCCGGACCCGATGGAACCGTAGACATGTCAATTGTGTTTCCGGGGGGAAAAGCAACCGGCCGTTTCGATGGATTAGCTGTTTTTCACTGATCAGATGATGATTCCGAAGCACCTGAGACCGCAACAGCGGAGCAATCGGGCGGTCAGGCATTGTCCTTTTTGCGGATCTGAACCTTCGATTAATATCTGAATGTAGTTATCGGACAACGCACGAGGTAATCCCGTCTCGGTATCCTGCGCTCCTAAAACGATCACCGGCAGATCGCGTCCTGTCATACGGGCTCGGAATGAAGCTGCCTTTTGCGAACTCAGGCTTCTCAACGCATGACACCGGTCCCGAGCGATACGGGGATCGACCCGGTTGGGAAAAGCCGCCGCAGCGGTAGTTTTTCGTACTGAGAACGTAAACACATGAAGATAATCCACCGGTAATGCATCGATAAAGGAATAGGTGTTTTGAAACGCCTGCTCTGTCTCACCCGGAAATGCGGTAATCACGTCAGTTCCAATGCAGGCATCCGGTGATCGATCTCTGATGGCATGAATGATACTGGCAAATTCTTCCCGTGTATAGGTGCGATTCATGCGCTGCAGCGTGGCATTGTCTCCACCCTGCAAAGGGATATGAAAATGGCGGCAAATTCGTGAGGACGTCGTGATGGCTTCGATCAGTTCCGGTGTAAATTCCATTGGTTCGATGGAACTCAAGCGGATCCGGATCAGACCCGGGACCTGTTCCAGCATTCCGAGTAAATCCGAGAGCCGGAGAGCTGGTTGCAGGTCGAGACCATAGGTTCCCAGATCGATTCCTGTCAGAACAATCTCTTTGAACCCTCCGTAGACGAGACGATGGACTTCTTCCAGAATATTATCGGGCGGCTGGCTGCGGCTGGGTCCTCGAACCGTGGGAATGATACAGTATGAACACGACCGGTTGCAGCCTTCCTGAATCTTAATAAAAGCCCGGGTATAATTACGAAACCGGCTGATGGATAATTTCTCAAACGGGGCATGCTCCAAGGGCGATACGAACGTGATTGGGTCGTCCTCGATGAGAATGCGGTGAACAAAATCGATAATCCGGTTTTTTTCCCGATTTCCGAGTACGGCGTGAACACCGGGAAGTCCGGAAAATTCATGACTATCCCTCTGCGCACCACATCCGGTGACGATAATGCGGGCATCCGGGTGAAGACGGTGGAGCTGAAGGGTGGCGTGCCGTGACCGGCGATCGGTTTTTCCCGTGACTGTGCACGAATTGACGATATAGATATCGGCGTCGTCATCGGCGGAAACGATGATGCACCCGGCGTGTTCCAGGGATTCCTGCATTCCCATGGATTCATATTGGTTTAGCTTGCACCCCAGTGTTTTGATGGCAACCCGGATGTGCTGATTCATCGTGCTAACCTTTCGTTTCGGAACTGCTTGAACAGGGGCTTCTCTGCCAAAGGGGGCGAATGATACCGGGAATCATCCGGGGAGTAAAGGGAGATCAAAGAGACGATTGGCTGCCTGGATTTATCGCCCCTGTTCCTGTACATAGTCGGGATGAAAGGGAGACGCCAATGAGCCGATCTTCTCGCATCGCAAAGGGAATCAGGGAAGCCCATGACCGCGTTGCCGGCGAATACGGTCTCCGGCCGATTGACGGTTTCATCGATGCAGCCAGCTATGATTCGTGGAATTTACAGAACAATGTGATTGCGCCTCTGTCCTGTCTCCTCGCTGGTCATTTGCTGGGTGGAACGGTTCTGGAAACGGGCTGCGGAAACGGGCAGATTTCAGAAATCGTCTTGGAATCTGGGGTTGCGCGTGTGGTCGGAGTGGATTTTAGTGAGGCCATGTTGACGGGAGCCGTCCAACGGATGCGCCGAGCCGGACTCAGTCATCGTTTCAGCCCGCTCCGGGCCGACCTCGACAATCTCGATATGATCAAGCGGGACAGCTTTGATGCTGCCGTTCTGTTCGGCGTTCTTGAGCATCTGGATCATCCCGATCAGGTCATCGCGAACGTTCTGCATACGATCCGGCCCGGTGGGATATTTATCGTGGCGGTTCCGAGGAAATATTCCCTTAGCCATCTTTCGTTTCTGGTGTTTGGTGAAAGCCCGAATCGATGGGGTAAAAAATCATTCTTTTACGATCGGTTTCGCTGGCGGGAAAAATCGCAATACTACCGGTTTTTCAGCCGCAAGGATATCCAGGCTATCATGAGCCGTTGTCCTGCCCATACGATTGTCGGGCGAACGGGGTTTGCCCATGTGCATCTCGACGGAACTCCCGGTTGGATTCTTCGATGGCTTGGCCGGCATCCACCCTGGGGACACCGGGCATTGAGTCGGCTTGAAAAACTGACTCGGGGGGTGGGATTCATTCCTGCCGGGGAGTATTGGGTCTTGCGAAAAGAGAATCAGTCGGCGGGAAAATCACCGGGGGAGTCGTGATCCTCATACTCGAATCGATGGCCGAAGACAGCCGAAAGAATGACCAGATCGTTGCCATCGATGGTGCCGTCGTGGTTGAGATCTGCGATGGTGTTGAACGCAGCGTCTCCCGCATGTGTTCCGAAGGCTGTTGCCATGATGACCAGATCGCCGCCGTCGATGCGATTCGATTGATCGAGGTCTGCCGGTCTTTCGTCATAACGGTAGAGGGCTCCGTTGATAATCGTGAAGAACATCCAGTCGGATCCGATGATGACGGTCTGTATGGTTCCAGGGGTGTCTGAACTCCATTCTGCGAATCGGTTCCCTCCATCGTTGGAGTAGTACAGATTGGGGGAATCGGAACGGATTGATCCGGTTATCAGCATGTTTGAATTGCGGGGATTGATGGAAACGAAGTCTGTGGGTTTCAGCAGGAGTGGCCACCAGGTATTCGTCGTATCCCTGGATCGGAAGAGGCCTTCCTGTGTTGGAGCGAGCAAGGAGGGAGGGATATCGTTTCCGCAGGCGGCGATCGTTTTGTCGGAGTTGTCCGTCCAGGATTCACCATAATCGGAGGACAACATGCGGCCCCAGTGGGCCTGCCAGGACGATGTCGTATGCCACACCGGAGCGAAGCCCGGATCGTTCATCATGAGAACCGAATGGTGTGTGACACCGCCGTCTTCGGATTTGTTGAGTTGCAAGGATGCGCTGTCGGCAGCACCCGTGGCGAACAACAGATACCCGTGTGCAATTGGCGATGGGCTGATATAGACAATACGCTCCGATTGTCCCGACCGATATTGCCACGAGGTTCCGTTATCCGTGCTGTACCAGATATCGAAACCAGTGCCGGAATTGGTGACGGCATACCAGGATGTTTTTTGGGAAGGGTCACGGGAAAGAAAAACGACGGCGTGTCCCCCGGGTAACGGCAGAGGCGACCAGGTGTCGCCACTATCGCTCGATCGATACAGGTCCCCGGATTGTGAGACTGCGAGATACACGTGTCCCTGATTATAATCGGAAAAGATTCCGATCAGGTTTCCGGGTGCGTTTTCAACTGGTAGCCACGGGAATGGCATGGCCAGGACGGCGCTTGGAAGAAGCAGAACAGAGAACATGGTCAACCAATGTTTCATTTTGCAGCCCCTTGTCATGGGAGATCGGATCCGGTGAGAAGCCGGTGAACGTCGAGATACTTCATACGTGTGGACTGCACGACATCGTCGGGCAGATCCGGTGCCGGCGGTTTTTTATCCCAGTCAAGAGTATTCAGATAATCTCGGACGAATTGCTTGTCATAACTGGGTTGGGATCGCCCCGGCAGGTAATCACTGCGGGGCCAGAACCGGGACGAATCGGGTGTGAGGCATTCATCGATCAGGTAAATCTCATTGTCAATGAGACCGAACTCGAATTTCGTATCGGCGAGAATAATGTCGCAGCGACTGGCGATTTTGCTTCCTTCGATGAATATTTCGATGGCGAGGTCCCGCAGAGAGCGTGTCAGATCCCACCCGATGGCGTCCGCCATTTCGGCATGGGTTACGGGCATATCGTGTCCGCTGTCAGCTTTGGTTGTCGGAGTAAAAATTGGCTCGGGGAATGGACTCGACTCCTGCAAATTGTCGGGCAATGCGAGTCCATACGGATGCTCCCCGTGCAGATAGGCTTTCCACAGTGAGCCGGATATATAGCCGCGAACAACGCATTCAAAGGGAATGACATCGGCTTTGCGGGCGATGATCGATCGGTCTTTCAACATGTCGGCATATGGAGCGAGATATGCGGGAAACCGGGTGAAATCGGTTTCCACCAGATGATGCCTGGGGATCGAAGTGAGTGTCCGGAACCAGTAATTGCTCAGTTGTGTCAGCACCTTACCTTTATCGGGAATGGGAGAAGGCAGAACCACGTCGAATGCCGATATTCGATCGGATGCGGTCACAAGAAGATGCCCGTCCGGCAATTGGAATATCGTTCGCACTTTTCCTTCTTTCACAACGGGCAACTCCGGAATACGGATCTGTCGGATTGCTTGAGTCACTGAATCCTCCTACGGATAGTCCAAAAACGAGTCGATATCCGGGTACGGAATCATCGTTCCGTTAAATATCTCCGGATGATCTGTCATCACATGCCTGGCCTCCGCCAGATGGTCGAGAATATCACCTGCCAGCATTTCTTCCTGGCCCCGGATTGACGCGGTTCGATCAGCAGCCAGTCCATGCCAGAAGACTCCAGCGCTAACCGCCTGGTCCGGAAGCAGCATTCGGGCAGCCAGTCCGGCAATGAGCCCAGATAGAATATCACCAGATCCACCGGTTGCCAAACCGGGATTTCCGACGGCATTGATCAGAAATCGACCATCCGGATGAGCGATCACCGTCCGAGCCGTTTTGAAAACAAGGATGCATTGATTCGTCACGGCGTAATCGGTGACGATATCCAATGGATCATCGAGCAAAACATCAACGGGGTGATCCGTCAGGCGGCTGAACTCTCCCGGATGAGGTGTTAGAATACGCGGACCGCGAGGCGATTGCCAGGGACCGGAAGATGAAGCCATGATGTTCAATGCATCGGCATCGAGAATCAATGGAACGTCCACAAGTGGCAAAAATAGTTTTAAAAATTCAGCAGTTAAAGGATCTGTTCCGATCCCGGGTCCGATCAAAACGGAGGATTTTCCGATCAGAGCCTGTTTGAGGTGCGGAATATGATCCGGATGAAAAACAGATGATGGTCCCGGAAGGGGAATCGTCATCGGTTCGATCAGACTCGATTCCAGGATGGAATTGAGGGGGCCGGGAACGGCAGCGCTGACCAGGCCGGTTCCTGAACGGGCTGCCGCACGGGTTGCAAGAATGGCAGCGCCAGTTTTTCCCGGTGATCCAGCGATGACAAGGAGATGGCCGAGACGGCCTTTGTGGGCATCGAGGGGTCGCGGAGTAAAGAACGCCGGGAAATGGTAGGGTGTAAGAATGTCCCCTGTGAGATTCACGGAATCGATCACGGTGTCGGGTATGGAAATATCCGCAACGACAACGTGTCCGGCGGTATGAGCGGCGGGATAAAGGACGAGGGCGGGTTTGGGCAGTCCGAATGTGACGGTGAGATCGGCGGAAACAACGGGACCGGTCAGACGACTGGAATCCGCAGCGAGCCCCGACGGAATATCGACGGATACGACAAATGCATCCGAATCGTTGATGCTGGTGATGACCCGGGCGTAGAGACCGGTGACGGCTGTTTTCAGTCCGGTACCGAACAGGGCGTCGATAATGATGTCCGAATCATGAAGAACGGAATCAAGATTCCGAATATCGTCGATATCGGAAATGGTTTCCATTGGTATTCCCATGTTTCGGCAAACCTGAGCATGAATGTTGGCATCACCGGAGATCGCTCGGTCGGATTGCACCGCCCGGATCAGAACATCGGCCCCACGGTTCCATAAGTGCCGGGCAATAACAAAACCATCTCCGCCATTGTTGCCCGGACCGACACAGACGATGACACGACAGGTGTGCAGATCATCAAATCTATCGGCAAGAGCACTCACAACCTCCCGTCCAGCATTCTCCATCAATACGACGCCGGGAATACCGATTTCCTCGATTGTCAGTCGATCGATCTCCTTCATCTGTCCCGAAAATGCTACCTTCATCACGTGTCTCCCAATTCCGGATGGCCTGGCGGATCGACCTATAATATAGTGAAACGCACGCCTGATTGGAAGATCGACAGAGAGATTTTGACCCTGTTTACAGAAGCACGCTATACTATTGCCCCGGAACCGACAAGAAAGGCGGATTATGACACTCTGGCGCATCAATCGCACGTATCGAAACATCCAGCGCATGCAAACGATCCTGAATGTCCTGCTCAAGCACGGCTTCGGACAATTGATACGCAAAATGGGTCTGCATCGGCTGCTGCCACTCGGCAAACAAGCTTCCGCACTTTCTCAGGACGACACCGTCTCCCCCCTCGATCCCCTCACGATGTCCGAACGCTTGCGGTTGGCTCTTGAAGAACTTGGTCCTACGTTCATCAAGTTCGGTCAGATACTCAGCACGCGCCCTGATATTGTTCCGGAAACATTCATCATCGAACTCCGAAAGCTGAGAGAAGACAATCGCCCGTTGCCTTACCCGTCGATCCGGAAAGCCCTCGAAGAATCGCTTGGGGACCGGATTGAAAACGTTTTCAGTACCTTGGATGAAAAACCCATCGCAACAGCGTCCATTGGCCAGGTTCATTCAGGAGTATTGCGAACGGGAGAAAAGGTCGTCGTCAAGATCCGTCGCCCGGGAATTGAGCGCATTGTCAGAAACGATCTGGATATTCTCAATTCCCTGGCAGCTGTTCTATCGCGCCGGATCGAGGAAATGGCGTCGTTTGACCCAGAAGGGCTGGTTCGGGAGTTTGAAAAGACGATTTTACGAGAGATGGATTTTTCCATTGAAGCGATGAATATGGAACGTTTTCGGCAAAATCTAGCCTCGGAACAAAACATGGCGATTCCCCATGTTTACTGGCAGTACAGCAGCCGCTCGGTCATCGTAATGGAGAAGCTCCGCGGGATTCGGATGGAAAGTGCCGATGCATTGCGTGCTGCCGGCCATGATCCCGAGCAACTGGCCGTGGAAGGCATGCGCGTGTTTTTCAGGCAGGTGCTCGAATTTGGACTGTTTCATGCGGACCCTCACCCCGGCAATGTCCTGGCCCTTCCTGACGGTCGCATCGGATTAATCGATTTCGGCATGATTGGACGGCTGGATCCCCAGACGTCCGAGCACCTCGGCAGCCTGATCATGAACATCATTCAACGGGATTACGACCGGATGCTCATTAGTTTGCGAAAGCTCGGTTTCGAGTTTGACGAATTAGGGTCACCCGACCTGCGCAGAGAGCTGATGGAAATCGTGGAAGTGTATTACGGAAGACCGCTGCGCAGCATAGGAATCGGGGACTTGCTGTCGAAACTCATCGAAACGATCATGCATCACAGAGTCAAGTTACCCGGTGGATTCCTGACATTGATCCGGGCTATGGTGATTTCTGAAGGGGTTGGTCGCCAGTTGTTTCCGGGCATCGATGTCATCGCAATCAGCGAGCCGATGATTCGGAAAATCGTGCGTGCGCAAAACGATCCATTAAAGCTGGCTGAGGAGATGATGACCGCTCTTGGCGATCTCCGGCATACCGCCACCGTTCTCCCGAGATACATGGAGATTCTGTTTCAGCGGCTGCTCAGGGGAAAGTTGCGCATTGAATTCTCGCATACCAATCTCGACCGATTTTACCGGGAAATCGAACGCACGGGTAACCGGCTGTCGTTCAGCATCGTTGTCGCTGCCCTCATTCTCGGGTCTTCGATTATTATGTATTCACGTCTCGGCCCATTCATTTTCGGGTATCCTGCGCTCGGTGTCATTGGGTATATGCTGGCGGCTCTTTTAGGAATCGGGTTGTTGATCAACATCATCCGGTCGGGCCGTGTTTAAGCTGGAACACTTGCCTCTTTCGGCGAACCTGCGATAATCTCCTGTGCCGGTATTGCGGAATGTGAGGAAGTTTATGCAAGCAACATTAGTCAGACCGATCCTGATTGTCATGATCGGAGTTCTCTGTGCCGTTTGTCTCTCCGGATGCGATGACGACGTAGCGCTTTACGATTTCGAGATAGCCTGGACATCGGACAATCCCTATCCGGGGGACAACAACGTGACGCTGTTCGCGGCATCATCTGATCCCGACGAACTGCTTCTGGCTGTCGATCTCTACAACATCACCAACGGGCCGACCCATGGCGTTGCATTCGATCTCGTGTTCCGCGATGAAGTGCTTCGATATATCGGCTTCGAGGCTGGTAGCGTTCTTGAACCAATGGGGTCAGTGATGTACCAGGCATCCCTGGATCCCCAGGATCCCGGCCGTCTCATCGTCGGGGTTTCACTCACTGGCAATATGACCGTGGAAAATGCCGACGGCCCCGTTATTTTTCTCCGGTTCGGTCCCCGGCGCAGCGGCACGGGCCCCGTCACATTCGAAAATGCACGGATCCTGACGGCGGAATCAAACGGCACGTACCCGGTGTCAGGTATTGCATGGTATGGTGGTTATGCCACAATCGTTGATTGATCGGATCGCCGGACGGATCTGCTTCATGTGTTTCATTCTGATCCTGTGCCGGATCGATGTTGCTAACGCCGATATATATATGTATCGGGATGATAATGGAGTGTTGCATCTGGGGAACCGATCCGAGGCAAAGGTCCGGGGAACCCTGTTTATGCGTGAGTCACCCCGGTTTTCCGATCCGAATCACAAAAATGCTGAACGGATGAAAAAGCTGGTGGAGTCAGTTGCCCGGCAGCATGCTGTTGATCCGGCTCTGGCCATGGCGATTGCCCATGCCGAATCGAGTTTTCGCCCGGATGCCGTATCACCGAAAGGCGCTGTCGGTATCATGCAGTTGATGCCGGATACGGCGCGGCAGCTTAATGTAAAAGACATTTATCGACCGGAAGACAATATCGACGGCGGGATCCGTCACCTGAAAAAGCTCCTCGGAATGTTTCCCGAAGATATCCGCCTCGCTGTGGCGGCATACAATGCCGGTGAAAACCGGGTGATGGAATCAGGCAGGATACCGAACATCACGGAAACCCGTGAATATGTCGATCGTGTGATCCGATTCTACAACCAATACAGGGACCGGCTTTCCGGCAGTTCCGGCTCATTCGCCGGCACTGCCGATTCCGGTGACACCAGTGGGTCCGGAAAAGCCAGAGTTCTTCCCGCTGGACCGCCAGTGACAAAAGTGATCCGTGGTGATGGTACCATTGTGCTGTCGAATATGTGACAGGATACCGATCCCGGATGGACTAAGGAGGACGGAAGCGGAGTGAAAGGAATCACATATATCAACAAAGCGATTCAGTACCGCATCCATGCGACGGACCGGATCAATGAAGAACATGGTCTGGTGATTGTGGATGCCGATCTGGACGAATTCAAATCCCGGGTGACGATTTTCGAGAATGGCAAGGTGCTGGTGCAGTCTCCGCATCGAACAGTCGAAATCAGCCTGAAGGAAGGGGTCATATCATGCGAATAGTGAATGGTCTTTCCCTGGGATGTGTCTGGGTGATGATCTGGTTGATCGGCCTGGGTCCCGCGGTGCAGGCTGCGGGTCTGATGCCCGATGATATCGTTGCGATGCATCGACAAGGTTTTGACGAACGCCGGATCGTTTCGGAAATACAGGCAAAAGGCATTGATTTCGAAGTCAATCTGCCGGTTATGGAGCGATTCATCAGGGAAGGTATATCCCAAGGTGTTCTGGAAGTTTTGTTCGGGTATGATCCCCACCGGCGGATGGATCGGCGGGAAACGATCTCGCTGTCAGGCCCCGCTCAATCCGGTGTGGCTGTATTGACGCAACCGCCGGGTCTGAATGTATCGATCGATGGCCAGGATCATGGCGTGACACCCAGTTTGTCCAACAAATTGAAGCATGGAAAGCACGTGATTCGAGTGGAACACCCATTGTTTTTTACCCGGCAGGAGGAGATTGATTTCGATGGGTCGAAGGATATTATCTTGAACTGGAAAATGGAACCTCGTGAACCATTGATCCGGGTGGCGGTTAATATTGAAAAGGACAATGTGAATGAGCCCTGGTCGTGGATTATCCGGCCGAGAAATTTCTGTCCCGGTTGTGATGTGACAGTGAAGCTTGAGCCGTGGAAATCGATGGCCAATGCCGGTGAAGCCGTTTTTCTTTTATCGGAAGAGACGAAACGGTTATTCCGAGGAACCGGCACGGGGTGCCTGGAGTTAAATATTTGGCAGGGGGAGGTCCGGAGGGACATGCCTCTTCGGCGCCTTCCGACTCCCACGGCGCGATACTACCTGTCCGATATCCGTATTGAAGGCATCGAAATCGTTGATATTTCCATTGATGTGACCGTGCGCGAATTAAATCCGTCGGATCCGGAAGTTGCGTTCAAGGGAGACAGCGGATATCTGATTCAGGCAGAATCCGGAACTGGTGAAGAGAAAAAACAAAAGACGTACGAAGAAATCATCGAAACGCTGGATGGAGTGATTCAGTGAAGCAGGGTCCTCGGATTATGTCGGGGCGATATGCGGGACGATGTTTACCTCAGACGGACGATGAACGTGTCAGACCGACAACGGAAAGGGTGCGCCGAAGTTTTTTTGACCTGATCCATGACCAGGTGATGTCATGCCGGTTTATTGATGGATTTGCTGGAACTGGGATCATGGGATTCGAAGCGGTTTCGCGCGGTTGCCCGGAAGTTGTTTTTCTTGAACGCGAACAGCATTTGTGCCGAAGAATTGATGCTATTATTGCGGAGTTAGGTTGTCATGGGGTCGCTTCCGTCATCTGCGGCGATATCCGGCGAACGCTCAGCGGATCAATTCGTGACGATGTTCCGGCTATTGTTTTTTTTGATCCTCCGTATGCTTTATCGATTGTTCCCGATCTTCTGCCGGAGATAAGCCGCGCGGATCGATGCCGAAACATTCGCTGGGTTGTTGTCGAACACCATCATAAAACGGATCCGGCGGTGGGAACGACTGATTGGCGAATTGACCGCCGCGAAAAATATGGAGAGACCACGCTGACTTTTCTCGGTCCAAAAACGCTCTGATTCGAGGGAAAACCCATGATTCATGCAGTATATCCTGGCAGTTTTGATCCAGTGACCAATGGACACATCGATATCATTCTCCGCGCACGGCGGATTTTCGAGGATTTGACGGTGGCCGTGGCATGCAACCCGTCTAAAACCAACCTGTTTACGCCGGCTGAACGGGTGGAAATGATTCGTGAGGTCGTTCGAACGATCGATGCTGAAGTCCACGTTGACAGCTTCAACGGCCTCCTGGTGAACTACGCGAAGACTATCGGCGCTGCCGTGATTGTCAGGGGTTTGCGCGCCTTGTCGGATTTCGAATTCGAGTATCAGTTATCCCTGATGAACCGCCGCTTGCAGCCGGATATTCAAATGGTCTATCTGATGTCCGGTGCTGATGTGACGTACCTCAGTTCCGGGCTCGTCAAAGAAGTTGCGTCTCTTGGCGGAGACATTTCCGAACTCGTGCCGGACGCAGTCAAACACCGCTTATTGCAGCGATTAGGGAAGTAAACCCAGGGCATTCCGAGCCTTAACATAGGCTCCGATGCTCTGGATTCCCCGGTAAGGGACCACGGCGATCTGGGAGGAAGCGAATGCGTTCATGAGCATCTTCCAGTCACGTTCCGGGATCATGTCTCCGGTTTTCCAATCTTGCGACTGAAATTTCCAAAGAATACGTGATTCCGGAATCAGATAACCGTTCCTCAATCTCTGCGCGCCGGATTGCAGCTTTCCGATGATCGCTGACAATGGAATACCCAGCTCATTAGACATCTGCTGCTGATATGCCATGATGGCCCAGATGTCTACCGGGACGGTCATCAGGTCTTCCAGATCCTGACTCACCCATTGCCGGCCATGGTGCGGAGATGTGACGCCTTCATAATACAGATTGGCTGCAATCCGCACCTGGGGACTGGCTCGTTTCACCCGCTGCACCAACCGACCGAGGATGACCGCCATTGTCCGGCTTTTATACCGGGCCCATTCATGGAACAGAGGCCGATAACTCACGGATGTCCGTCGATGGGAAAACAGGTCGGTCAGAGCGGCTGAATCAAAAGACCGGCCGTGAAACTGACGCCAGGCTGTGGTGTTCAGATCATCAAACTGCCGGGAAACAAAATCATCCTGGATCAGAATTCCATCTACGCCCGTCCGGCTCAGTTCCACCAGCATCTCGGTTAAACGATGCTCCACGTCCGTACGAAATATGTCCAGATGACCTCCGGTAATCCACTCCCCACTCTCGATATCCATCCGCGGGCTGTCCCAATCGGGCCGCGCGTTCAAAATCCACTGGCTTTTTCTCGTCGTTATCCAGGCAAATACGCGGAAACCTTGCCGATGCGCTTCTTGTAGAACCGGTGTCAAGACATCTGAAACGACCGGCTCCGTTGCGGAAGAGTAATAGACCCCGCTCACTTCCGTTTCCGGCAGGAAAGGATACGGACGATCGTTCGGATTCTTGAACACTCTCAAAATGATTGTGTTGAACCCCGCCGCCTTTATCTGCTTCAATTCCCCGCGCAAGCCAGCCAGATCGGGGCTACTGAATGTGAAAACTTGAACAGCCCGGATTGGTGCATCCGGCGTGTCCAATGCGTCCATCAGTCCTGGACTCAAGCATCCAATCAGGCAGAGAATGAGATTGACGTGCCATTTCATAAATTCGGATAATAGCGTGTTCGAAGATGGTCATCAAATGGGAGGAATACCCGTGAATCGGGAAAATGCACATCACCGGATTCAGAAACTGCGAGACGATATAGCGTATCACAATCACCGGTACTATGTTCTGGATGATCCCATCGTCTCTGATGCTGATTACGATGCATTGCTTCGTGAATTGCAGTCTCTCGAGGCCGCTTTTCCCGACTTGATCACTGATGATTCACCGACCCGGAGGGTTGGAAGTGCTCCAGTACCGGAATTGGGTGCCGTTACCCACGCCAATCCGATGATGAGCCTGGACAATGCGATGTCCGATGGGGAGTTACGGGAGTTCGATCAGCGTGTACGCCGGTTGCTTCCGCCGGACATGCCGGTGGATTATGTTTCGGAACCCAAGTTTGATGGACTTGCCGTCGAACTGGTCTACGAAGACGGAGTCTTTATCCAGGGAAGCACGCGGGGGGATGGAATAACGGGTGAAGATGTCAGCCATAATCTGCGGACGATTCGGAATCTTCCTCTTCGACTGAAGCGATCGGAGCTACCGTATCCAGCCCGCGTGGATATCCGGGGAGAAGTGATTATCCGTCTGGCCGATTTCACCGCGATGAACGAAGAACGGATGACGGCCGGCGAAAAGCTGTTTGCCAATCCCCGCAATGCAGCCGCTGGTTCGATCCGGCAACTTGATTCGCGGATAGCCGCCAGACGAAATCTCTCGTTATTCTGCTACGGCGTTGCGGATACCGGGCTGCCGATGTTCCGGACGCATGATCGTGTCCTCGATTGTCTCGAGAGCTGGGGTTTGCCAGTGAATCCCATTCGACACCGGTGCCGGGATATTGAAGAGGTGATCGTGGAATTCCGAAGGATCGAAAGCATGCGGAATGATCTGCCGTACGAGATTGACGGCATGGTGGTGAAAGTCAATGATCTTTCGCAATGGGAACGTCTGGGCACAACTGCCCGAAGTCCCCGATATGCGGTGGCCTGTAAATTTCCACCCCGGCAAAAAACGACGATACTGAAGGATATTCTGATACAAGTCGGACGCACGGGGGTTCTAACGCCGGTGGGAATCCTGGAACCGGTGGAGATTGGTGGGGTTACTGTCAGCCGGGCAACATTGCATAATGCCGATGAAGTCGTCAAGAAAGATATTCGAATCGGAGACACGGTGATTGTTCAGCGGGCAGGAGATGTCATTCCGGAAATCGTCAAACCGGTTCCGGAGTACCGGACCGGTCAGGAAACCGTTTTTTCGATGCCCGGTCGATGCCCGGTATGCGATGCTCCGGTTATCGCAACAGAAGGGCTGGTTGCGGTACGGTGTGTCAATCCTCGATGCCGGGCTCAGATCGAAGAAAAAATCAGGTATTTTGCATCTCGCGGTGCGATGGATATCGAAGGATTGGGCGCAAAACTCGTGGCGGTTCTGGTTGATCGCGGCATTGTGCAGGATGTAGCGGATCTATACCGATTGCGCATCGAGGATTTGGCTGAATTGGACAGAATGGGCGTCAAGTCTGCGGAGAATATTATCCGGCAGATTGATCGGTCAAAGCACCCGGCTCTGGACCGTTTTGTTACCGCATTGGGTATCCCGCTCGTGGGATCGCGTACCGCCGTTCTGTTGGTGGAGACATTTGGATCCATCGACCGGCTACGGAAAGCCGGTATCGATGAACTGATGGCGGTGAAGGGAATCGGCAAAGAGATGGCGC
>JAFGMN010000190.1 GCA_016927515.1 candidate division CSSED10-310 bacterium
CCAGAAGCGTGTCCGGCAATGCAGCACAGTTGACCGCAACAAACGGCGACGACCGCCGCTCCGATAAATTGTGGATCGCCCGGGCAAATAATTCCTTGCCGGTTCCACTCGGACCCTCCAGCAACACCGTGCTGTCACTGTCCGCTACCAGCGGCACCAGCTCAAACAATGCCTGCATTGCCGGACTTCGACCAATAATATCTTCAAACGTATATCGGCCCTCGATTTCTCGCCGGAGCTGTTCCACGATGGTCAGATCCTGAAACGTTTCGACGCCGCCGATGATCCGGCCAGCAGGATCCCGCAACAGCGCTGTCGAGATTCGAATCGGGATACTATCGCCATTCATGTTGACAATATGGGCCATCGCATGGATGATCGGCTGCCCCGTTGCCATCGTTCGCCGTAACGGGCAATCCTTTTCACAGATATCTGCCCGGAATACATCGCTGCATCGCGATCCGACAGCGTCCCGACGATCAATCTGCGTGATCCGCTCCGCCGCCGCATTGAAGGCCGTGATCTGCCACATGTTATCAACTGTGAATACACCCTCATTCACCGAATCGAGAATCACCGATTCCCATCCGCCGGCATTATCCCCCGCAACAGGTCGCGTCACCGCCTTCGGCACCGATCGGCCCGCACTCTCCGTCGACGACCGGTTCACCCGAACCTCCCGGGCCTGCTTCTTCATCATGATTTCCTTCACCTTTCTCCCGAACTTCCCATACCCCATGGTCTGCCCCGCATGGCAGCTTCAGGTTCCATGATACTCCCACCATGATATGTAAGATAATTGCAAAAAACAACTCTATGACCTAATAAAAGTTGCAAAAAACATTTAACCGGTATGCCCGCTCCGGCCGTGATCAGCGCAACATGCTCAAAACAAACACGATTGTGGTTCCGATTCCTGTTGGCATCCATAATGCATAACCCCGAATTGCTATGAGACTCGCAATACCCCATTGGCAAAACAGAATTTCACCGGTCCTCGATGTCGCCGGAACATTTCGATTGGTCGATATCGATCAGGGACACATCATCCGGGAATGGGATGTCCCCATGGATCATGCACTCCCTCTCGATCGCACTCGATCCCTGGCAGGATTGGGCGTCGACGCTGTCATCTGCGGCGCCGTATCCCGGCAATTGGAAAACGCTCTGACCGGGGCCGGTATCGAAATCCTCGCTCAGATATGCGGGGATGTCCAACGGGTAATCGAAGCGTTTCTGACCGGCCGGTTGGAATCGGATGTATACCGGATGCCCGGTTGCCGGCGGCGACGGTGCAGCCGATTCCGGGGGGGACGAATGCATCGGAGGTGACCTGTCGATGAATGGCATTGTGGGTTCATCATGTTTTTTACAAGAAAGGAGGCATTGCATATGCCAAGAAATGACGGAACAGGACCCAGTGGCGGCGGCGGTCGCGGCGCAGGTGGCGGTCGCGGCGCAGGAGGTGGTCGCGGCGCAGGTGGTGGTCGCGGCGCAGGCGGCGGCCAGGGCGCAGGAATGGGACGAAACAGCGGGATGATCGGAACCGGCGGACGGGGTCAGATGGGAGGTCCATTGGCGGCCGGTACCGGTGGTTCCTGCGTATGCCCGAAGTGTGGCCGGAAAACACCGCATCTGACCGGACAACCTTGCAATCAGCAGGTGTGTCCGTCATGTGGTGCGGTGATGGCGCGTGAATGATCGATACGTATCGCGGGAATCATCACGATTCAATGAAACTGCCCGGGCAAAGGGGAATACCTTTTTGCACAGGAACCCGGGAAGCGGAAACCAAAGGAAACAACCATCATGAAAGGAGTCAGATATGCCAGGTGGTGACAGAATGGGTCCTGCAGGAATGGGACCAATGACCGGACGCGCAGCCGGATTCTGCGCAGGATACAGTGTTCCCGGATATGCCAATCCCGTCGGAGGCCGAGGCGGTATGGCATGGGGACGTGGCGGTGGTATGGGCTGGGGACGTGGCCGCGGTCGCGGATGGGGATGGGGCTTTCGATCCGTCCCTGCGATCCCCGCACCCATCGCCGGCACCATCCCGGTTCCGGCGCCGGATGAATACCGGCTTGATTCACTGATTCAACAGGCGGGATATTTCAAACAGGCACTGGAAACGATCCAGAAACAGATCGACGATCTCCAGAAAGCCGATAAAAAAAGCTGATTGACTGCCGGCACCGATTGGCTGTGCCGGAACGCTTCGCCGGACCGCTTTCGATCCATCGATTGAGAGCCGCCCGGCATTCGCATTTGCGCGCGTGATCTTGCCCGGTGTTCGTTTCAACCGCACACGGTCCAGCCGATCCGGTCGATCGGGACATTCGCTTTTTTTTTCAACCCGCCTTGTTTTAAGTATAATATATATATCATGGCAAACACTGATTCAGCGGAGCTGTATGATTTTTTTCACCGGATGCCGAGACAGGGGCCGGGGAGCCCCCGAAACACGGCGGCGTGCATCGATCTCGTCCGTCCGTTTCTTCCCCCGGCGCCGCGTATCCTCGAAATCGGTGCTGGAACCGGTGATTCAGCCATCGAAATCGCCCAGCGGCTGCCCGGTCATATCATCGCGCTCGATATCGATGAGAAAGCGCTCGATATTCTGACAGCCAACGCCATCCGGTACGGCGTCAACGACCGGATCACCACCTGCGTTGGATCGATGACCGATCTCCGGTTTTCCCGTGGATCGTTCGATTTGATCTGGTCCGAAACCGCCGCGTATTTCATGGGATTTAGGCAAGCCCTGGAATACTGGCGCCAATTCCTGCGGAAGAATGGGCTGCTCGTTGTATCCGAATTGTCATGGCTCCGGGAAAATCCCCCTGAAGATGCGATGGCATTTTGGGACATGGAATACCCGGCTATGGCGCACCTGGAAACGAATCTCTGGCAGGTGCATGCCGCCGGATTCACGATTCTGGAGTCGTTTGTTCTGGATCGCGAAGAATGGGAATCGCATTATTACAGTCCGATGGAAAAACTGATTACGGAACGATTGCAGGAAGATGCCGAAAATCCCCGGTTACGGGCTTTATGCGAGCAGTTGTCGCAGGAAATCGATTTGTTTCGTCGCTATTCCCCGTGGTTCGGATTTGTTGTCATTATTGCCCGCAAAACCATGGCTGCATAATGCCATGGGTCTGTATTTATGCGGTGATTCTAAGCGGTAATCAAATATTGAACAGGATCGTAAGGAGATCTCCATCCTGGACGATGTACGTTTTTCCTTCCATGCGCAGTTTTCCGGCTTTTCGTATCGCCGGGATATCGCCGCCCCAGGCGATGAAATCGTCATAACCGATGACTTCCGCACGGATAAAGCCTCGGGCCAGATCCGAGTGAATTTTACCCGCTGCATCTACCGCCGTGCTGTTCCGGGGAATCGACCATGCCCGGCATTCATCCTTTCCATACGTTAAAAACGATATCAGATCCAGATGCGCATACGCTGTATGGATAAATCGTTCCCGTCCTCCGGCCGTCAATCCCATGTCCGCGAGAAACTCCGCCTGCGCTTCGGTATCGAGGTCGATCAATTCCAATTCGAACTGGGCGGACAACGCCAGCCCCGTCAACCGATGGGTCGACAGCATGTCCGCCATACCCGCTGGCATGTCGTCTCCGGGATCCCCATTGACGATGACCATCCAGGGTTTTTCCGTTAAAAATCGGTATCCAGTCAGTTCTTTCATCATCGATGCATCGATTTTCATGTCCCGGATCGGTGTGGACGCCTCGAGGCCCTCCTTCAGCATCAGAAAAATCTGGCCTTCCCGGCTTTTCAAACGCCCTTCCTTTGTCAACCGCTCCAGCTTTTTTTCCACCTGGATCAGGTCGGTGAGTATTGCTTCATCCAGCGCGGATTCCAGATCCCGTACCGGATCGATGGTCACCTTCGGATGCGGAACCGACGGATTCTCAAACGCCCGGATCACCACGACGATGGCGTCCATCGTACGGATATAATTGACAGTAGCCGCCGCAAAGGCACCGCCCGTATCGAGTTCCACCGGGACATCGGCGAATTCCATCGTCGCAAAAACCGTCTTTTTCGGTTCGAAAATGCGCGACAATTCATCAACTCGGGAATCCGGAACTTTCGTCTCTCCCAAATTCACTTCCGCTTTTCCCGATAATCCAATATCCCTGTAACTCCGCCCGGAAAAAAGACAGAACATGCTCGTGACTCCCGACCCCGGCAATCCAATCAATCCCGTTTTCATGTCATCACCTTTCCATTCAGTCCAAAAACTCGATCCATTTCATCACTCAGCAGCCATTCAATCGGGTTCAAACATCAATCCGGTTTCTCAGTTCAACCACGCAATGCGGTGCTCCAGTCGATCCGATTCGCAGCCACTCTCCGTCCATCATACCACGCGAATTCGCCGGATGCAGTTATTCCGATACCCGCTCCGTTAACTCCGCCAACCGCTGCTTCGAATAAATCCGGGCATATTCCCCGCCGCAACCTGTCAGATCGGCGTGCGTTCCCTGCTCCACCAGCCGGCCGTCTCTCAATACGAGGATCCAGTCGGCCCGTTCCAGTGTGTCCGTCCGATGGCTGACGAC
>JAFGMN010000191.1 GCA_016927515.1 candidate division CSSED10-310 bacterium
CTACCCTGAACCCAGCGGAAAAATCCAGTCCCTTGTCGTCGCATCAATTCTGCTCAGCCTCGGGTTTTCCCTCCTGCTCTTCGGCGTCGTCACCGACCTCATCGCCGTCAATCGAAAACTCCTGGAAGAGACAATCAACCGGCTGGATCACATCGAACACGCCCTGCCCGGCCCATCACCGGATCAAATCGATGACAACCAGTGCTGAATCACGGATAGCCATCGCCGCATTCACCCGCCTGACCCCTGCATGCCTGGCCTTTCTGTTTCTCTTGATCGGCTGTTCAACCCAACCGCTCCCCTGTGTTGACAATCGACAGCTTCGTGAATCCGGCAACATCGGCGATGCGCCCGGCATGTTCCGGGAACCTCGAGGGATCAGCCTGACACCGCACAACACCCTTCTGGTCACGGATTTTCGCAATTTCCGCATTCAGGAATTGCAGCTCGACGGCACCCCCATCAACGAATGGGGACGGAAAGGTACCGGACCCGGTGAATTCATGGATCCAACCATGGCCGTGATGGACCGGAGCGGCAATCTCTATGCCGTCGATACATGGAATCATCGGGTTCAGAAACGCGATGCAGAGACCGGGATCTGGCAATCGGACTGGGCGGCAAAAGACTTTTACGCGCCCCGCGGCATCGCCATCGATACGACGAATACGATTTATGTCGTGAACACGTCGCGCCACAGCATCGATGTCTATCGCTGCGACGGGAAACGCCTCGCAGTCTGGGGCGGCGGCGAAGCGGATGTAACGACGTTTCATGATCCGATCGGTATCGCCACCGATCTGAACAACCACATTTATGTTGCAGATTGCGGCAACGCGAGAATCAAAATTCTGAATTCCAAAGGCGAGGTCGTTCAGCTGATTCATGTGGCGGACTGGGACTCCGGCGGATTTGTCGAAGGCTATGTGGATGTGGATGAAGAAGGGAAAATTTACGTCACCTCCTCCCACAGTCATAAAGTGATCGTATACCTGCCCGACGGGACGCTGTACAGCCGGTTCGGCAAGTTCGGCGGAGGCCCCGAACTGGTGAATTATCCGACAGGTATCGCCGTGACACGAACCGGCCAAATCGTCCTGGCCGATTCCATGAATCATCGCATTGTCACCTATGCGCCCCCTCCCCCTGTCCCGGGGCTGGAAACGCAGAAGGAAAAAAGAACGAAATGGCTGTCATGGAGTCGATGGGGATTGGATGCAATCGCCCTGATTATCGTTGCTTTCTGGTTCCGTCGTCGCCGGGCCGAACGCCGAGCGCGTCAACCGATCGTTCGACCGCCTGGTCCAATCACGCGCTGGATCACCCGCAGAACCCATGATCCCATCGCTGTCCGCTGGTGGATCGCCACCGCTGTCCTGTTCATCATCCTCGGAATGACAAGCCTCCAATTGCGGATTGTCCCGGGTGCCGGCACCGCTCTCCTGGTCATGGGCACATTCCTTCTCATGCCCGCCTTCCATCGATTTCCCGATCCGCCGCCACCCATTATTCCACAGATGCGATCCATCCGGCGAACCACCGTGATCCTCGTGTTGATTCTTCTGCTTACCGCCCTGTTTTTCCGGGTCCATCGGATCGATGAAATCCCCACGGGCATCAACAATGATGCAGCATGGAACGGTTTATATGCATACCGGATTCTCGATGGTGAACCCTATACTCCGTTCACATCCGAGGCATGGGGAAAATCGACCCTGTACTTTTACATGATCGCCGCGGGATTCGCTCTGTTTGGTGCCGGCCCGTCTACACTGTACCTGCCGTGCATCCTGGTCGGCATTCTGACCGTTCTCTGCCTGTTCTTCCTCGGTCGCCTGCTCTGGAACGAATCCATCGGTTTTTCCGCTGCCTTCCTGACCGCCGTCATGGCCTGGCATGTGACGTTCTCCCGCACCGGGTACCGCGCCATCCTCGCACCGCTGTGCCTGATCGGTACGGGCTGGTTTTTTTACCGCGCGCTGGACAGCCGGTGCTTCCGGGATCGTCTGCTGTTTTTCACCGCTGCAGGGCTGACGATCGGCACGGGTTTGCATACCTATTTTCCGTTTCGCGGCATTCCCATCATGATGATTGTCATCGGCCTGCATGCCTGGATCACCGGCCATCGCGTCATGCGCACAAACTGGTGGGGCTTTCTTGTTCTACTGGCGTCCGCATTCATCGTCTTCCTGCCGCTTCTGCTCTATTCAATGAAAGATCCCGATTCCTTCCTGGGCCGATCCAGCTTCCTCTTTATCGGGAATCGCATCACCGCAGCAGGTTCTCTAAAACCCCTTTGGCTCAATATCATCGAAAATCTCCAGATCCTTCATTACAGCGCTGATGTCGGTAACTTCTTCGATGCAGCATTTCCCATCGTTTCCGCTCCACTGGCGTTCTTCTTCACGATCGGATTCGCATTCTGCGTACGCCACGCAACAAAACGAACCGGGACCTGGATTCTGGCAACCCTGTTCTTCGGCCTGCTTCCCGGCCTGCTGTCTGAAGCCGACGCCGCCCGAAATATCCTCGTCATTGTTCCCATCACGCTGTGCGCCGGTCTCGGTCTCAACCTGACCGTATCGGCACTGAGCCGGCTCTCCAGCCGGAAACCACCGCCCTTCCACATCCCACTCATCCTCACCACCGCCCTGATCGTGTTGACCGGTGCAGCCGAATACCGTCTCTATTTTCACAAACTGGCGTCCAGCAACGATGCACAGTTCGGATATGCCCGTATTCACACCCTCGTCGGACAGACCGCTGTCGCACTGGCATCCGAATACCATGTCTACGTATGCAACAGTCATTTCATCGATACACCGAAATTCCTCTGCCACTCCATCCCCGGTGATGTCTTCGCCATCACGGAAGGAAGAGAAGTCGATTTCATCACCGATGACGAAATTCTGGCAAACCTGCAGGCAATCAAAGCAACTCCCCACTCGCCGGACAAAGGCATTGCCTTCGTCCTGGATCATTGTGAAAAAAATCTGCTCGTGATCCGGATGATTCATACGATGTGGCCGGAAGTCAGAAAAACTCCGTATCGCTCAGCCGATCCCAATCTGCCCCCGGAATACTATGTCATGACCACCCCCCCTCCCACAGGATCACCCTCCCCATGAAAGCACTACCCGCACCGCACACCGTCACGACCCGCCAATGGATGCTCCTTGCATTGATTCTCATCCCCGCTCTCTGGATCCGCGTCTATAAAATCGACACCGTTCCCGACGGCTTTTTCTGCGATGAAGCCTCACTCGGATACAATGCATGGGCGATTCTGCATGACGGAATCGACGAATCCGGCAATTCCTGGCCGCTGTACGCCACATCACTCGGTGTCAAGAAAAATCCCGTTTTCGTCTACGCTTCCATGATACCCATCGGGCTGTTCGGGTTGTCGGAATGGAGCGTTCGACTGACCAGTGCCCTGGCCGGTTGGCTGACCATTCTCGCCATCTTCTGGCTC
>JAFGMN010000192.1 GCA_016927515.1 candidate division CSSED10-310 bacterium
GGGGGTCGGTGTGGGAGTGGGTGTCGGATAGATGGGGGTTCCGCGCAGGAAGTAGATGCGATTGGTTGCAGAGTTGTGGACGCTGATTCCCACCGTGTCGTTGTAGATATCCCAGTCCGCCTGGATGGCTGTTGCCGGCGAATGGGTGCTTAGGCGGGTGATTTCCTGCACGGACCAGCCCCCGGCTACCGGCGATATGCAGAAGTATCCATCCGATTGGGACAGAATGAAATGCAGATCGCTGGTTGTGATGGTATCTTCGTTATCGATGGCCATATCGATTGCGCCGATAGAGGTGTTGTCGTAGATGTCCAGATCATACCAGGAACTGCCGATTTTATAAGCCATCCGGATGGTTCGGGTTGTTCCGCCGAAAGAATCCAGGAATCCGACCACCAGAATATCGGGATAGAGCAATTCGAGTTCGATCCAGAGGCAACTGACCGAATCGGGATAGAACAGTTCGGTATCGTAGGTGTTTTCACCGGTTCGCACGGCATGGATCATTTCCAGGGAGTAGTGATCCCACCAGACGAAGTGGGGCGTGCCGGTGGAGTCGACTTTCATGTCAAACCGAGGATTGATTGCGGATCGTGAGATTCGTGCGACGGATTCCATGAACCATGCGCCGCCGGGATTCGAGAGGTATCGAAGGTAGCAGTTGTCGGTACCGGGTTCGTCGTAATTGAAGGCGATGTGAAAAACACCGTCCCGCATATCCAGTTTGACGTTCCGGGCACCGTTGGATTCGCCGAGTTCCGTGGGGCTTCCCCAGTCATCACCGAGATGAAAGGCGGTTCGAATGCTGTCCGTAAAGTAATCGTAGAAGATCAACGTGGGGATTTCCAAACCGAAATCAACGGCATTGAAGGCATATTGTGGTGATTCCAGGTCATCGACGAAGGCTTCGGTGATCATGTTTTTGTTGTTGATATAGCTTTCGAGCGTATTGGCATCCTCATCGACGTAGATGACGTAAAATGCGCCTTGCGGGGAGCAGTTCATGCTGAAAGCGCCGCTGTTGCCGGGGCTGACCGGGTAAGGGGGACTCCAGTCCAGTTCATAGGCCAGGGCGCTTCCGGTCACGGCCCCGATTGATACCACTGTCAGAAAAACGATTTGGAATGTGAGATTTTTCATACGATCCTCCTGTTGCGTGCTTGGACATACTCATGAAGGAATAACGGAAAGTCGGGGTGGAGTGCACGCGGAAAAACGCCGAGGGTCGCGAGAGCCGCGGATTCGGAAGATCTTGACAGGTCGCGGGCGGTATCCGATGATTGAAATTGGAAAACGTTCAACATGAGGAATATGATGACAGAGAAACAAATCTATAACTGCCATACGCATATTTTTACGCATCGGCATGTGCCGAACAGGTATTTATCGCTGATGGGGATGCCCCTGATTCCGGTGTTGCGGCATCGGTTTTTGAGGCGGCGTTTACCGCGGTATTTACAGATGGTGATCTTCTGGTCGCGGTCGGATTTTCTGAATCGGGTAGCGGCATTTTATCATGCGGCGATGTTTGATCGGCAGGAGGATTGTTATTGTGAGTTAGCATCGTTTTATCCACCGAAAACGCGGTTTGTGGTGTTACCGATGGATTTGGCGTATATGGGAGCGGGAACGCCGTTGGTGAACATCGACCGGCAGCACGAAGAGCTGGCGGCGTTGGCGAAGGTCTTTCCGGAGATCATTCCGTTTGCGCATATTGATCCGCGGCGACCGGACGCGCTCCGCCGGTTGCGGACCCTCGTCGAGGAGCATGGATTCAAAGGGGTCAAGATTTATCCGCCGTTGGGATACGATCCGAATGATCGGGTGCTGATGACGGAGATATACCCGTATATGGTCAGAAACGGATTACCGTTGATGTCGCATTGTTCGCAGGGGGGAGTGGCAACAAAGGATGAGGCTGCGGAATCCGCGCGTCTCCGTACGCATCCGGACCGGTATCGCCATGTGATGGATCGATTTCCGTTGTTGCGGGTTTGTCTGGGACATTTTGGTGGTATCCGGCAATGGACCCTGTATTTCGATGATCCGACGAAAAGAGAGTTGACCTGGCAAGCCCGGATCCGGTCATTGATAAAGGAGGAGGGATATACGAATCTCTATACCGATATTTCCTATACGGTTTTTCATTTTCAGGACAACGTACCGTTATTGAAGATTTTCCTGGAGGATCCCGATCTCGCGCCCCGGATTCTGTTTGGTTCGGATTACTACATGGCGTATAACGAGCGATTTTCTGAGAAGCGGTTATCGATCGATTTGCGGGCGGCGTTAGGGGAGCGGTTATTCTGGAAGATTGCGAATGACAATCCCCGGCGGTATCTGGGGATCGATGAATAACCCGGTCCCGACCCATGTGTGAGCAAACACCACGATATATGGACGGATGAATGATTATACTTGGGAAAGATGTGCCATCGGTGAAAATCCACGGAGGGAAAGTGAAATGCATGAAACACTGGCGATTCTGATCGGGATTGGATTGAGTGCAACATGCGGATTCAGGATTTTCGTGCCGCTGCTTGGAATGAGTATTGCGAACCACTATGGTTTTTTGCCTCTTTCCACCGGATTCGAATGGGTTGGTTCACAGCCCGCCATGATCGCTCTTGCTGTTGCGACCCTTCTCGAGATCGGCGCTTACTCCATCCCATGGCTCGATAATCTACTGGATACGATTGCCACGCCGGGTGCCGTGATTGCTGGAACGATCGCCACGGCGTCGGTTGTCGGGGGGGATATATCGCCTTTTGTCAAATGGTCTCTCGCGGTCATCGCTGGCGGAGGTGTTGCCGGAATAATCCAGGGATCCAGCGCGCTGGTCAGGGGAACATCGACTGCTGCAACCGGTGGAGTCGCTAATCCGGTTGTATCGATTTTGGAATTGCTGGCGGCGGTGATGGGGACATTTTTATCCATAGCTCTCCCGGTCATTGCCGTGATCCTGGTTGGCATCATTTTGTTCTTTATTTTCCGAAGAGTTCACCGGCTGCGCATCCGGCAATCGGCATGATGGCGGCATCGCTGTCGATCCAGAAACAGCATCACCCGGGGAAAGCGAAACGCATTTTCCCCGTGGTTGCGGAATGAGCGCAAGACTATTCCCTGGATCAGCGGTGGTTAATTTTCCTTTACGGAGCAGCCGGTCCTTGTGAAGAGGAACAGGGTCTTGGCCACCTGTGGAATACCATTGATTTCCAGCAGCGGATAGGCCAGAAAATTAATGGGTCCCGATGCTGGCGCAGGATCGACAATCAGGTCGCGACCCCGGGAGAGTTCAAGCCGGTTTGCTGGGTGATGACCGAAAAAATACATGCTCAGTGCATTGAATTTATCGGCTTCGCTGATGTCCACAGGCCACCACTTGCCGTCAGCATAGAACTCGGCCCAGCAGTGATAGCCGTCGGTACCGCCATCATTGCGCTCTGAAGGAATCGATGCACCGATGGCGAACCGTGCTGGAATTCCGACGGAACGCGCCAACCCGATAAAATACGAGTGGTAATCGGTGCAGTTTCCATATAGCGAATCGCATACATACACCGCATTTCCACGACCCCATCCCTCACCAAACTTCATGTAGCGCATTTCGTCGATCACATGATCATACAGCGCTCGGGCACGCATCACGTCGCCATCCAGACCATTCACGGTTTCCTCGGCCGTTTGTCTGATCCGTGCGTTGTCGGGAATCATGCGATCAGGCTGCAGATGTTTTTTTGCTTCTTCCGGATCACCAGGATAAGCTGCCTTTTCCAAACGCTCCACGTCATACACAATCTCAATCGGTTTGTCGCTGTCATCCGGTCCGAGTTCCAGGTAAAGAATCCGGTTGCCGTGGGCGCTGTCGGTCAGAAACGTTTGTTTTCCCGGTACCCAGATGGATTTAACGATGACTTTCTGGAATTGATCAGAACCCGCCACGGGGATCCAGCACCGCGCTTTTCCGGTAATTTGGGGCAGTGTCGCCTGATAACGGAACTCGAACGCGTCATGCCCGGTAAGAATGCCCAGCAATTCATTAGATGCCGTATCCACTGGCGCACGCACCCAGTGTTTCTCTTCATTCTGTTTCCAAACATAGAACGGTTGACCATTGAGTTTGTGAACCGTGGTTTCCGTCACCATCATCGATCCCGGCTCGCCTTCCAGAAAGAAATCGATATCATAGAATTGTCCGTCGGAGCTGACCATGTCAACACAGGCGAAATGACGTTGCGGTGCCAGGGATGCGAGATACTCAACATGTACGCGGACCAGTTTCAGTTTGAGTATGCCGTCCTGGAATGGCACCGTAAAAAAGCCAGCGCCCTTTTCCACCTGCTCGGCAATGTGTTTTTCGATGCCAGCCTGGATATCACCCGTGACAATCGGAGGGACATATTTTCCATCGGCAGCCCCGGTGTCGGTGTCTGTTGCCTGGGATTGGCATTGAACGGGAAAAAGCGAGACCAGTGCGATGGTAGTACAGAAAACCAGTATGAAGCAGCGTGAATCAATCATGTCACGACCTCTTTCTTTAAGAATTAAACGGCACGCGGCGATCAGCCGGTGCCGGATCATGTGATAACCGAATCAGTACCTGGTACCCGCATCATGCGGGTGAATGCAAAACGGGGTTAATGTGCCGGATGATCTTTGGGTTTTTCCATGCCGGGCTTTTTCTCGGGTGCCGGCGGAAGAATGACGGTATCGACAGCATGGATCACGCCATTGGATGCGGGAATATCGGTTTTGATGACGTTGGCGTTGTTGATCTTCACTCCATCGGTTCCTGCTGTGATATTCAGTGTTTGACCGTTGACGGTTTTCGCTTCCATGGTTTTAACGTCTGAGGCCATAACTTTCCCGGGAACGACGTGATAGGTGAGGATTTTGGTCAATTTGTCGATGTTCTCGGGTTTGAGCAGATCTTGAAGGGTGCCTTCGGGCAGTTTTTTGAATGCTTCATCGGTTGGTGCAAACACGGTAAACGGTCCTTTTCCCTGAAGTGTTTCCACCAATCCGGCGGCTTTCAGCGCGGTGACCAGGATGGTGAAATCGCCGGATTCAGACGCGACGGCGACGATATTGCCGGGGGATGTCAGATTCTGGGCAGACACCAGGCTGCCGCATACCGCTGTTGCTGTCATGATGGCAGCGAATGCAAAAAGGGTTCTTGTTTTCATTGGATACCTCCTGTTCAGATGTGTCATGTTTGTCTTTTCTTCTGTTCCGGATTCGTTTTGAATGACCGGAACGCAGTGTTTATCTTCAAGGAACGTGGCTTCACTCACCTTTCATCTCTTCATGATCTATTCTTCATGTTCTATCTTTCATTATCATGAATTGTTTCTCTGCACGTCAAGGTAACCGCACGATTAACCGCACGATGAGACGCGTGTCGATCCAAAACGTTTCACCGGTCGGCATCCTGTTTTTTCTTTGTCGTCAATCGATTTCTGGCCAAATGACGTTGCGCAGATCCGTCATCACCATCTCAACTTCCGCAGCATAATCTCTGGTTTTTAAAACCTCTGTTAAAAAACTCAATATAACTAAAAAACGATCGCACAATAATATAA
>JAFGMN010000193.1 GCA_016927515.1 candidate division CSSED10-310 bacterium
CTGTTTTTTTTATTATATCTGTGTAACAAAAATAAATATTCGTATTGAATTTTATTGTTACGAGAGTCTTTACCCGGCGAATCCCGCGATCCATATGCTTAATCGATACCGAATTTCACCAGCGTTTCCAGCTCGACCTGAACACTGAGATCCAACTCCGGCCGTCCACCGGGATCCGCTTCCCATTTCCGCAGGTAATACATCGATGTCCGGATCTGCTTCGCAAACGCAGCCTGGGTAAGTCCGAACTGCTTTCTCAGGTTCTGGATCGCCGCGCCAGAAAAAACGATCAACCCGTTCTCGTCCAGGCAATACCCATTTTCCTGCCGATTTCCATCCCGATCCTGATGAGGGATTGACCCGTCATTCACCGACAGTGTTGACACCCCGGTACCCCCATCGTCGATCTCGATACCAAACAGCTCCGCCAGGGCATCATCGGCAAATTCACCCGCTCCCCCCGATTCACCCAAATCGATCTCCGAATGAATCAACTCTTCCGCGTCCACCTTGCGCAACGTAAATAACAGCGACGGCTGTTCGTCCAGCCGGGCCCCAACACCATACAGGACTGCCGCCACATCTTTACACATCGATGCCCAGTCTGGGCACCCACATTGGAACCTGATCCGCTACAGTCATGCGCATGTCGAAATCCAGCAGCGTATCTCGGCCGAACCGTGCCGTTTTTTTCTCACCAATGGTCACGGATACCCGGGGCCGGGGGTGCTTTTTCCACCAGTCTGGAAGCCGGACCGCGATGCCGCATGATATCAACAGATCAGTGGTTCTCAGAAATTCATAGGCTTCCGCTGATGACCACTGCATCGGATAATAAATGGCATTGGTGCTGACCAGCCGACTGACCCAACTGCATTGCGCCGCGGCGCGATGCACCGGCGTCAGCAGGTTGATCAGCGTCTGGCGATGAGACTTCTCGGCATACACTTTCAATGCCCGGTGCAATGGCAGATATTTCAGCTTGCCGTCAACGGTAAATCCCGATGCATACGCCGCCATAAACGCAACGGCGCACCCGTATCCGCTTTGTTTTCCGCCAGATGAAAGCAAACCCGCCCCACCGGGTTCCACGCCGACGCTCGTTGTTTCATAAACCTGGGCAACTGATCCACCGAACCAATCTGCTCGCGACCCCACTGTACCAGGCGATCCCAAAGCTGCCGGAGCAATTCCTGAGACACATACTCACCCCCGGTCATGGGCGGCACGGCCAGAATGAATCGGCCGAGCCAGGCATCGTCTGGCGGCGGCACATCCAACGCCGTCGCGGATTCCGGAATGTGGCTTAATGCGGTCAGATAGCCGCTGGCAAATTCTTTCCAGAACCGCAGAATACCCGCATGCTCAGAGGGCAGCCCGTCCAAGGACACTTTTTCCGCGGCGAGCCGGAAAAGGCCGTCCCGCCAATCGTTTCGGAACGCGTTTCGCACCACAGCCAGGGTATCGGGAAACCCATCGGATGATACGTCGACATTCTCTGCGAGATCCCGGACCACGGTATCCAGCTCCCAGATTAGATGGGCGGTTGGGGTCAATCGGATCAAGCTCATGACAGGTTCATTCCTCAGTTTCCGAAGGCGGTAACAGCCGATTTCGAAGATGCGTTTTTTATCAAAGGACAAGCGAATCGGCAATGCGGTAAAACGACCCTTGCAGACATGCCAACACACTGCATGCATGGTGACATTGATTCCCACGCAATAGCGCTCTAACACAACCGGAACTTGTCAAACCGGTATCGAACAGGCATGATGCGTCCAGACCCGGTGCGTGATACAGGGGGGGGAAATTGCAGTGTCGAAAACAATCAGGGGAAACACGATGGATTCACGGCTCGTTCGATGGCTCACTCTTCTCGCGTGGTGCTTTCTGGCAGGAATACCGGAACTCCGGGCGGAAACGATTACCATTATGGCCGCGAATCTCTCCAGCGGTGATCACCAGTCCTATGAAGCTCCCGGAATCCGGATTTTTCAGGGGCTTCAGCCCGATGTGGTTCTCATCCAGGAGTTTTCCTATGAATCGGGTTCACTGGATGAACTGGTCGAAACCGCTTTCGGCAGCGATTACACATACATGATCGAAACAGGCAACGAAACCATTCCCAATGGCATCGTTAGCCGGTTCCCGATCATCGACAGCGGAGAATGGGAAGATCCCCTTGTACCTGACCGCGATTTCGCCTGGGCGATCATCGATATTCCGGGCAATATCCACCTTCAGTGCATCTCCGTTCATTTCAAAGCGGATTCTGGTTCTTCCGGGATCCGTGCCCAGGAAGCACAGGCGATTCTGAATCATATCGCCGCTGCGTTCGATCCACTGGCCTATATCGTGATCGGTGGCGACCTGAATACCCGATCCTTGGATGAGCAGGCCCTGAGCATTCTGGAAACGGAACTGGCCGTATCAGCGCACGTTCCCATGGATCAGAATGGGAACAGAAATACAAGTGAACCTCGCACAAAACCGTATGACTGGTGTATCCCGAATGATGTGCTCAATTCACGCCATGCCCCCCTCGTTATTGGTGCCAGCATCTATCCGGACGGTCTCGTTTTCGACAGCGCGGTCTATACACCTCTGACCGAGGTATCACCTGTCCAGACCGGAGACTCCCATGTCAACGGAATGCAGCATATGGCTGTCATGAAAGCATTCGAAGTCTCCACCACTCCACCCACCACTC
>JAFGMN010000194.1 GCA_016927515.1 candidate division CSSED10-310 bacterium
ACATTGTCGGGCTTGACCGATCCGCCGTACAGAATCGGCATATTTCGAAAACATGATGGAAAGAGATCCTTCAGAAAGGATCGTATCGCCGCATGAACCTCACGGGCCTGGTCGGGAGTTGCGGTTCGACCCGTTCCGATCGCCCACACCGGTTCATACGCGATGACCAGATGCGCAGCCAAGGAACTGTCGACACCCGCCAACGATCCTCGCAGTTGTCTTTCAACAACACCGAATGTCTCCCCGTCATCCCGCTCGTTTTCCGTTTCACCGACACAGACGATGGGATTCAGACCGGCTGCAAGCGCTGCAATGACCTTGCGGCTAATCCACGCATCCAATTCCTGAAAAATCTGCCTCCGCTCCGAATGACCGAGAATGACATACCGGCATCCCATTTCCACCAACATCTCCGGTGAAATTTCGCCGGTAAACGCTCCGGAAACCTCCCAAAACATATTCTGTGCCCCCAGGGAAACAGCAACACCATCCAGACATTCAGCTACCGCACCCAAGGAAACAAACGGCGGACAAATCACAGTCTCCACGCCCTCGCCGACAGCCCGTTCACGAATCAACGATATGATATGCTTCGTCAACGTCACCGCCGCCCGTGGCGGCATATGCATCTTCCAGTTGCCGACAATCAGGACTCTCATCGCATACGTCCCTCCCTACTCCCTGTCGTTCGTCTATCCACCGTGATTCACGCAATATGCGATGATATCCCGGAGCCGTGTTGCGTATCCATTCTCGTTATCGTACCAGGCCAGCACTTTAGCCATCCGCTTGTTCATCACCATGGTTGACAGGCCGTCAACCACGCTGGAGTAGGAGCTGCCATTGAAATCGATGGAAACCAGGGGTTCCTCGCAGAATTCCATAATGCCGCTCAAGTGAGACCGAGCCGCCGATTTCAGTGCATCGTTGATGGTTCCGGCAGTGGCATCCGTCGCCAATTGCACAACGAAATCGACGATGGAAACATTGGGGGTCGGGACACGAATAGCCATTCCATTCAGCCGGCCCTGAAGTTCGGGCAACACCTCCCCCACCGCAGCAGCAGCGCCGGTGGTCGTGGGAATCATCGAGACGGCTGCCGCCCGGGCTCGTCGGAGATCCTTGTGCGGCAAATCCAGAATGCGTTGATCATTCGTATAGGAGTGAATAGTCGTCATCATTCCGCACTCGATACCGAACACATCGAGAAGGACCTTCGCAACGGGAGCGAGGCAGTTGGTTGTGCAGGAAGCGTTCGAGATGATGTGATGCTTCCGGGGATCGAAGTGAACTTCATTGACGCCCATCACAACGGTCCAATCGGGATTTTTCGCTGGAGCCGAAATGATGACGCGGCGAGCGCCGGATGTCAGGTGTTTCGATGCTCCGTCCCGGTCCCGGAAATGCCCGGTACACTCAGCAACATAGGCAACATCGAGATCCGCCCACGGTAAACTGGATGGATCTTTCTCGGAAAAAACCGTGATGGTCCGTCCATTCACCACTAAATCTGTTCCCTCGGTTTTGACTTCTGCATGAAATCGCCCGTGACTGGAGTCATACTTCAACAAATGTGCCAAGGTCTGCACATCGGTCAGATCATTGATCGCTACAATATCCAAATCCGAATGCTGCTCCGTCGCCCGAAACATCAGCCGACCGATTCGGCCGAAGCCATTGATCGCAATCCGCGTCTTCATCGTCTGTTCTCCTTCTCGATTTCCGGCACGGCTTCCGCCTGACCGGGTTTCCGTTTCCACCCTGTACTTTACCATCTCTCCCCTCGGCATCCAAATGCAGCGCCATCACTTGCCAATCAACTGCATCGCCAGACTGCCGGCCTCCACCGCTTCCCGCGCATACCCGTCCGCTCCGATCCGTTCGGAAAAACGCTTGTTCACCACCGCTCCACCGACCATGACCCGTATACCGGGACAGGTCTCATGAAGATACTTCACCGTCTCCTCCATGGCCGGCATGGTCGTTGTCATCAGCGCCGACAATCCGGCCACAGGCGCTCGGTGAGCATGGACAGCCTCCGCAAAAGCCTCCCGGCTCACGTTTTTACCCAGGTCGATCACTTTGAAGCCATGGTTTTCCAGCACAATCGCGACAATATTTTTTCCGATATCATGGATATCACCGGAAACGGTTCCCAGCACACACGGCGTTTGATGGAGCGCTTCACCGGGGGAAGCAGCCAGCATCGGACGAAGCCGTGCGACTCCGGCACGCATGGTTTCACCCGCCAAAATCAACTGGGGAAGATAACAGGCTCCGGAACCATATCGTCTTCCAACTTCCTCAATGGCCGGAACCAGGTGCCGGGAAAGAACATCCTGAGGTGCTACGGAGTGTGCCAGAAGTGAGTCGATTGCGGTAATCACTCCTGACTTGTCACCCTCGATGACCATGGTGTAAACCGCAGAAGGAGCATCCGCGTCGGCCGCCAGTGAACCTGGCGAGGACGGGCCGGCTGAGCGGCCATCGGTATGCGGTACATCGGATGTCGCCGGACCGGTCGTCCGGTGCATTGGCCGGGATCCGGCATCGACTGCCTCGCGACTGCTCAATTCTTCCATCAGGGCTACGTAATTCCGAGCGCCAGGATCCCGATTCAACAGCAATTCGGCTGCCGTCAGCGTCTCCATCATGCGATCCGACAGCGGATTGATGATACCGGCATCCAATCCCGCGTGCAGAGCCATGGCTAAAAACGTTGACGACAGAACGGCCCGGTTGGGTAAACCAAAACTAACATTGGAAACACCCAGAATGGTTGCACACCCCAGTTCCTTTCGGACCCGTCGAATCGCCTCCAGCGTTTCCCGCGCCTGGTGCGGCTGAGAACCTACCGTAAAGACAAGACAATCAACCAAAATCCGATTCCGGCTGATACCCAGTGCTTCCGCCCGATCAATGATTCGACGGATAATCGCCATCCTCGCTGCCGCATCGGCGGGTATTCCAGATTCGTCCATGGCTAAAGCAATAAAATTGGCTCCCGTTTCCCTCACCACCGGCAGCAATGTGATCAATCGATTTTCTTCACCATTAATGGAGTTTAAAAGTGGTCTTCCGACGACATTTCTCAGGCCGCGGATCAGTGCATCGGGATGATTGGAATCAATGCTGACGGGAATCTCGGGTAACACACCCTGAATTTCCGCAATTGTTTGAACCATCAGCGTCGATTCGTCTACACCTGGAACGCCGACGTTGATATCGAGAATGTGAGCTTTCCGCGCAACCTGCGCGCGAGCGTCCTGTTTCACCTGGTTGAAATCCCCGGTTGCCAATTGCTGAGACAGTTTTTTCCGGCCGGTCGGGTTGATTCGCTCACCGACCACCCGGAACGGATGCCCGTATCCTACTTCGACAACACCGGACCGTGCCGCGAAACGAACGGACGAATCGGCTTTCCGGGGAATGGCGCGTTCGCCGTCCACTGCGCGTCGCAGGGCAACAATATGCTCAGGCGTTGTTCCGCAGCACCCCCCGACCAGGGAAGCCCCGGCTCGCACCAGAGCCACCGCTTTTTCCGCGAATGCGTCCGGCCCAAGCCGGAATACCGTTCGCCCGGTATGATCCAATTCCGGTAAGCCGGCATTGGGCTGAGCCAGAACAGGAACATGGGTATGGCGCACGTATTCCTCAACTCTTGCGACCATGCCGTCAGGACCCATACCGCAATTCGTGCCGATCGCCAGCGGTTGATACGGTTCAATTGCGGCCACGGTAACATGCGGCGTCGCTCCAGCCAGTGAACGGCCGCGGTCATCATATGTCATGGATGCCATGAACGGGAGTCCTTCGATGAAGCATGCTCTGGCTGCTGCCTGCAATTCGCCGATATCGCCCATTGTTTCCAGGATCGCAAAATCCGCACCGGCATCGTTGAGAACTCGCACCTGGTCAAGGAAAAACCCAACCAATTCTTCCATGGTCAGTGTGCCCATCGGCTGGAGCAGCTCGCCAGTTGGACCGATACTCGCCGCGACATAAGCGCTATCACCCGCCGCGTGTCGGGCCACGAAAACAGCGCGTCGGTTGATCTCTATGAAAGCGTTTTCGAGCCCATGTTGAGCCAGTTTCGGCCGAGATCCGCCGAATGAATTGGTGGTGACAAAATCAGCTCCGGCGTGGATATACAGCCGGTGAACCGCTTCGACTTCCTCCGGACAGTCCAGGAGCATGCTTTCTGGAGGGTGCCCCGCTTTCAGACCCCGTTGCTGAAGCAGTGTCCCAAGCCCCCCGTCGCCGATGACGATCCGTTGGATCAGCTTTTGCCTTAAATCATTGATATTCATGCCTGTCGTCTCCTATGTTCCTTCGTATGATAATGACCCAGCGGGACCCAGGCACAGACCGAAGCTACCACCCTGTCGGCTCCGGCACCATAAAGCACGGCAGCGGATTCCCGCATGGTCGCTCCTGTCGTCAGCACATCATCGACCAGGAGAATCGATGCGTGCGTGCACTTTCCTCCAGCATGAAACGCTCCCCGCACGTTTTTCAGACGGTGAATGCGACCGCCCGACTGCGGTCGCGTCCGTCGCACCCGGGACAACAACCACGTGTAACATGGCACATCCAGTGCATCCGCCAGAAAGGCGGCAATCAGTGCCGCCTGGTTGTATCCCCGTCGCCAGACACGAGAATAATGCAGCGGAACGGGAACAACAGCATCAAATGAATCATCCGGATACATCTCCCGGATCCGACGCGCCAGCGCTGACCCGAACTCCCGGCTAAAAAGCGTTTTTCCGCCA
>JAFGMN010000195.1 GCA_016927515.1 candidate division CSSED10-310 bacterium
TGAAATTTTCAGCAATTTTTCAGCGCAAACCCTTGATTTTGCTCGATCCGGTTTTCAAATGTTGCTCGCAACTGTCAAAGATGAGTTTTATTCGGATTGACCAATCACCCAAAATGCTCCATAATACAAGCATTACTGCCTTTGCAAAGGCTTATGTTTGTTAGTTTTCTCACATGAATACAGGCAAGGATTATGGATACTAAAATTGCAGTTTTCAAAGGGAAGGAAGTCCGGAAAACCATTCACAATAATGAATGGTGGTTTTCGGTGGCAGATATCGTCGAGGTATTAACTGATACATCCGATATCAGGCAATATGTGAAGAAGATGCGATCCCGTGATCCGGAGTTAAATTCCTACTGGGGTACAATTTGTACCCCACTTGAAATGATCGCCAAAGATGGTAAAAAACGAAATCTGAACTGCGCGAATACAGAAGGAATCTTCCGAATAATCCAATCCATACCGTCACCTAAGGCCGAACCATTTAAACGATGGCTCGCAAAGGTCGGATACGAGCGGGTTCAGGAAATAGAAGATCCGGAGTTGGCGACAAAGCGCACCCGGGCTTTATATAAAGCGAAGGGATACAGTGACAACTGGATCGAGAAGCGGATGCGCGGAATCGCGATCCGGGATGAACTCACCGATGAATGGCAGAAGCGTGGTGTCAGGGAAGCTTCCGAATACGCGATACTGACAGCGGAGATATCCAAGGCGGCGTTCGACATGACGCCATCGGAATATAAAAAGCATAAAAAGCTGAAACGGGAAAATCTCCGGGATCATATGACGGATCTTGAGTTGATCTTTTCGATGCTTGGGGAAGCATCAACAACGGAGATTGCCAGAACACGGGATGTCAGGGGTTTTGATGAAAACAAGGATGCCGCTAAAGACGGTGGTGGTGTTGCCGGCAGAGCCCGAAAAGATCTTGAAAAGAAAAGCGGTCGGAAAGTGATTTCAGAACAAAACTATCTGGATGAACCGGAAGACAAGAAATTACTGGGCAAATAAAATGACCGATCAAACCGGTTATATTTCATCACCACTTTTAACAAGCCAACTTAAATGTATAAATGAGCAATTCAGATTTAACATTCATCACAAACGAAGAAAATCAAAACCTTCTGGATCGGTTCCGGGTTCTCATAAAGGACACCCGGTTTTTCGATGTCCTGGTCGGATATTTTTATACCAGCGGATTTCATGCACTCTACAAGGATCTCGAAAAGACAGAAAAAATCCGAATTCTGATCGGAATCAAAACCGGCCGGGAAACCGTTGACCTGATTCATAAAGCAAAACAGCGCGAACTTCAATTTTCCCATGCAGAAACAAAAGGTCACTTCTCTGATCTGGTCAAAGATGAAATGGCACTCTCCACAGATAGCCGCGACGTGGAAACAGGTGTCATCAAATTCATCGAGTGGATTCGGAGCGGAAAACTGGAGATCAAAGCGTATCCATCGGAAAACATTCATGCCAAGCTCTACATCATGTCGTTTTTGGAAGGCGACCGGGATCGGGGGCGAGTGTCCACAGGACATAGCAGATATATCATCACTTCTGGAGGCTGGAACAGATATTGATAATGTAATAAAGTGCCTACGCAAAATGGCGCCAGAATTAGTTGATAAATTTGCTGAGATTATTCAATGAATTGGAGAACTCATGGGGGAAGTCGAACAATCGCATGGAACAGACAAACTTTCCGCCTTCGCACGCTATGGCAGGACAGGCCGCAGGTTCCGGTTTGCTGCTCATGCGGAGGGATTAAAGATGATCAGAATTCGCACCCAGAAGCGGACAGCCAATAAAGTTGACACAATCTAAGTGAAACATATTTCAATTCTTATCGATGCATGAAACTCCGAACAAGGCGCTCAACGCGGACCCCCACACGTCGGGCGGTAGTTTATCGGACAGTGCAGTTTCGGAGTGAATTCGGGAATCAATATGCCGGAGGTATTCGTGGGTGCTGGTTAGCTTATCGATGCGTAAGACATTCGAAAAGCGATGCGAACATGTGATTGATCGTCAAAACCAGAGATGGGATAATGCTCGAAGTTTTTAGGGAACGAAATTGAGTCTGTCCCGAGAGGCAAGGAGGTTTGAGTGAAAAGTTTAAAGTTTGTGGGATTGTTGTTTGTGTTAGTGGTTTTTTCACAGAGCAGTTTTGCAGCAACAGTATCGGGGAATGCTTTCAAGGCAGATCAACCGACGGATCATTCCGGACATCACGTTGCAGCCAATGACGACGCCAACCCCCGTTCCGACAGATACGCCGACATATACGCCGACGCTGCCGTCCATCGTGATCAACGAGATCCGTGTGAATCAGCCATCGACCGACAACGATGAATATTTTGAGCTGATCTGCTCGACGCCAGGATCATCGCTGGCTCGTCTGACCTATCTGGTGATCGGGGATAACAGTTTGGCTTCGCCCCTTGGAGTGATTGAATCGGTGACGGATCTGAGCTCGTATTCCCTGCCGGAATCCGATTATTATTTCCTGGTGGCGGAAGCGACGTTCAATTATCCGGGAGTGACTCCCGATGTGGTGTTATCCGGCAATGGGTTGAATTTCGAAAATGAGAATGTGACACACCTTTTGGTGGCTGATTTTTCGGGGACGCACGGCCAGGATCTGGATACGGATGATGATGGGACACTGGATATCACGCCGTGGTCCCAGGTGGTGGATGCCATCGGGCTGGTGCAGACGGTAGGAAGCGGAGACAGGTATTACGGTGCGTCCCTGGGTTTTGAGGATATCGGTCCTGACGGGACATCTTTACCGGGACACGTGAGCCGATGCCCTGACGGGATGACATGGCTGATAGGGGTGTTTGAAAAGGGGATAGACGATTCACCCGGGGATCCGAACATCTGCACGACGCCGACACCGGTGCCAACCAGTACGCCCACAAACACACCGACCAATACCCCCGTAGTCGTTTCAGTGGGGACCATGATTGCGGTTTCATCAGGAAGTTTCATCCAGGGTTCGCCTGAAACGGAACCCTGTAGATCTACTAACGAGACGCAGTTCATGCACTCGTTGTCTCGGAATCTTGCTGTAATGGAAACCGAGATCACGCGTCAGATGTGGTCGGATCTTCGTGCCGTGCAGCCGAGTTTGCCTGTTGATCCGAGTAACGTTGCGTACAGCCCCACGCTAAGTCATCCGGTGCAGCAAAACACGTGGTATGAGGCGGTATTATTTGCGAATCTCTTGTCGCTGCAGAACGGTTACACGCGATGTTACTTCACGAATTCAGGACTAGGAACACCCATCGATGCAACGAACTACACAGGCGGATCGTTTTATTGTAATTTTGCAGCAAACGGGTACAGGCTGGCGAGTGAAGGGGAATGGGAGTATTTCACTCGGGCAGGTACAACGACACCGTTTTCGTGTAATGAAACGAATTTCACTGCAAGTAATTGTGGTTCCTGCACTTTGGGAACACACCTTACACTTGAGCAGTATTGCGTATATTGTGCGAACGATCCCGGGACGACAGTCGCAGCCGGCAGTAAACCTGCCAATCCATGGGGACTGAAGGATGTGCATGGGAATGTCTGGGAATGGTGCTGGGATTGGTATGATCCCATGTATCCTTCGCTATCCGCAACCGATTATACGGGAGCCGCATGGGGCACGCACCGGGTGATGCGCGGAGGCAGTTTTGACGGCAGTGCGATCTACTGCCGTTCAGCTCGGCGGCACACCGTCACGCCAGACCATCGCAACAACACCCTGGGGTTTCGTCTCGTGAGGGTCAGTCCTTGAGTGATTTCGATCGTTTGGGAGTTTTCATTGCCTGAACAATTCCGGGAAGCCATCATGGATGGACGGAATTGTTCAAATTTGAGGGTTATCGAGCGATTATACCGGTGCAGGATATGGCTCGAACCGGGTGAAACGTGGCGGCAGTTTTAACAATCCTGAGATTGGCGCGCTACTTTAAAATGTCAGCACAATTCTGGCTTGGACTCCAAATGGACTACGAATTGGATTTGGCTAAGGACCAATTCGAAAGTGAAATATCTGATGAAATTAAACCGATGGCTGCATCACGTTAGGTGATCGTGGAAGAATAATATGGAGTTAAATCGGGACAACAATTGCGTGAACCCGACACGGACAAAAACACGTCATTCTCTACAAAGATATTTCGTGCAGGTTACGCTTAGTTCCGGAGTGCATGAAAACGCGGTTGTGAGGGCTACGCGAAAGCGAAGGGAGTAGCAGGCATGAAGATATTTCTCAGCCTGACTGCTGAGGAATAACGAAGAAGGCGCGATTGGAGGCGTTTTGAGTGCATCGTCGTTGGGCATCTTTAGCTTGCCGGCTCTGCTGCCTTGCAATAGCTACGTCATCGGGGAATGGTACTGTGTTGACATTCGAGTTCCGCTATTAGAGACTCGTTGTGATAGGGTTTGGGAGAACGTCATATTGGAATGATGCTTCGCGCAGAATACATGTAATGTAGGAGAGGTAATGTTACGTTTGTTATCGAGTTGGAATCCCGAGAGAATCGAAAATTTGCTTCCAGATGATGTTTATTCTTTATTTGCTCGGTCGGTTGTAAACGGCACGGCTAAGGGTAGAATTTACTATGACGAATCGGTTCATCCACCTGTTGTTGCTGTTGTATCCTCTGAAGAAGAACGATGCTTTTTTACGTTAAAAACGGCGGGGGAAGATAAAAACCTGTGGACAGAACAATTTAGCGCAACAGTATTAAAAGACCAATATGAGGAAAACAACGCTTCTATAGAGTGTTTTTTGCAGAAAAATGCCGATGAAAGCGTTCATGCCATTTTAAAGGAGTTGCTCGCAGTGTGGGTGCCGGCGTATTTATACTATGGAAATTCAGATAGATTACACGGCAATCTCCCGGTCGTTATTCCCGACGGTTTTGAATTGATTCCTGTCGATCACACGTTTCGTGCAAAAAAATCCCTGAAAAACAAGAAACTGGTTCTTGATGAATGGGATCAACGACAGGCAGGTGTAAACGGTGTCAGCGGATTTTGTCTTGTAAAGGATTCAACAGTTGCATCCGTATGTCATATTGATTTCCGCCATGGAGATGCAATTGAGATTGGTGTTATTACCGATCAACGTTTTAAAAAACGAAAATTGGCAACGGCCGTAGCGGCAAACACGGTTCACTTTTTTATCAGTAACGGTATAAACAAGATTTTATGGCACGCTCCTGTTGATAATATCGGTTCACAAAAAGTTGCTGAAGCGATCGGATTATGTATTGATAGTGAGTTTGGTGAGTATCATGCTCACTACAACGCTGGATATAGCTTACTGATGCAAGGTTATCGTTTGTTTCAAAAGGGGAAATACCGAGATGCAGCACAGATGTATACTCAAGCGTTAGAGAAGGATAAAACCGAGGAAAAAGCTTTTGCAGGAATTCATACTCGACAAGAGGTTGTTTCGTGGATCATAAATTGTTATGCCCTTGAAAACGATGTGCCTTCGATTATGCACGTTATTGAAGATTTAATTGTTAGAAAGGAGTGTTCACGGTCGTGCCTCTTGGCTATTGTCAATAGCAGTGAGAATTGTGCTGAAATTCGAGAGAGCATGGCATGGCGTACATACTGTGCAGCCGGTGCAGACCCGCCGACCCGCAGACGCTCCTTCGCGTCATAGAATCATCATTCTTGCGGGATTCTCGACGCTTCGACGGGCGGATGATGCGTGCCGCATTGCGTGGACATGAGACCATCAGGGACAAGGAGGAGAGTGATGGCGTATAGAGGAGTGCATTTTGCCCTATCGATTGAGGACGTATCGCGACTGCTTGCCATCGGTGAACCGGCGGAGTTGGTCGAGGTCATCTCTGAGGAAATCGAGGAGGTCTACTTCGACTCATCTTTGACAGTTGCGAGCAACATTTGAAAACCGGATCGAGCAAAATCAAGGGTTTGCGCTGAAAAATTGCTGAAAATTTCAA
>JAFGMN010000196.1 GCA_016927515.1 candidate division CSSED10-310 bacterium
AAATCACGAATGAACTCCAATTGAAACGCATCAGCGGTTTGAAGATCGTCCCAGATGATCAGCCACGGCTGGATCCGTGTCAGATGTCCGACGACGGCCGAAAGGTACCGAACCGTGAATTTCCGTGAAGATGGATCGAAGCGTTGAGTCGTTTCGTTCCGGGTGGCTTCGAACTGACTGAAAGCGGGGTGTAGAGGCGCCAGTTCGGGAAGTAATCCACGGAAATCATCCAAAACGGTGAGATGGCGCTCAATTTGACCCGCGATCTGATGGAAGAGGCTCTTCTGTCCGGAATCAGCCAGATGCCGACCAACATTACTCCGGATTATCACTCGAGAAAGCCCTTGAACAAGGGATTCCTTCAGCGATTCGGTCAATAAACGTGTTTTTCCGATACCGTGTTGACCGGATATTATCTGGATCGAGAATCGTTCATTTGCAGTGAGGTCTTTAATCAAACGGTCGCGCTCCGGTTTCCGTCCGGAAAAGCGGGGTTGCAACCGGTAATGGACATGGGTATCCGAGGCTGTGATCTCACGTGTCGGGCGATATGTTTGCCGGCTGATAGTCCGTAATGAATCAGCGACGAATCGGGCGGACGAGGGTCGTTCCCATGGTGCTTTCTTGAGCAGTTGGGCGACGAGATCGGACAGATCGCGAGGAATCGAAGGGACCAGCTCGATCAGGCGGGGCGGGGTGGAGGAGAGGTGTTGTGAGACGATGCCGGCCAGGGATTCTGCGAAAAAGGGAAGTTTCCGGGAGAACACTCGATAGATGACGATGCCCATGGAGTAGAGATCGCTGCGGTGATCGATGGGTTCTCCGCATAGGTGTTCGGGAGACACGAAGGTCAGGGTGCCCAGTATTTTGTGGGCTTGGGTCAATTGAATGGAGGCATCCAGATTTTTAACGAGTCCGAAGTCCATCAGTTTGACCTGGCCATCCGTGGTAATCATTATATTCGATGGTTTGATGTCGCGATGAATCAGTCGATGATCGTGAATATAGGCCAGCGCTTCAAAAGCTTGGATAAGAATATCGTAATATACGTCCAGGCTATGTTCGGATTGAATGAATGCATCAAGATGGTCTCCGTCGATCCACTCCATCGTGTAAAACGGCCGATTGTCCCACTGACCCAGCTCATGGACTCTGACAACACCGGGGTGGTCCAGCCGGTATATCGAATGAAACTCGCGGATCAGGCGATCAGAGGATCCGCGATCGACCATATGCGGCAGCAACCATTTCAGGGCGTATTCACTTCCCGCCTGATCCCGGACATGAAACACTTCTCCCTGACCACCCCGACCCACCGCTTTAACGATTGTGTACCGATCGATTGTTCTTTGCGTCATCATTGTTTTCTCAATCTAGCGAGCACTCTGAACTCATTGAAATACTAGAATGAAAACCGCTGGTATTCAAGCGGCAAAAGCGGCCCACTCCGATTATCGCCGATCCGGTTTTATCCACAAATAAAGCGAGATTCCGTTTGTGATCGATTCAAAAATCAATTATGTTTCCCCACTGAATGACATACAACACGAGAGTAAAACGCTGACAACCGAACGCTGACAACCGAACGCTGACAACCGAACGCTGACAACCGAACGCTGATAACCGAACGCTGACAACCGTGTTGAAAGCCTTCACTGATTCAAACGGATCCGGTCGACGCTTGGTGCGAAGCCAAGGGAATCAAAACTGCACCCTGAACGTGACGCTCGGCGAAAGGAAAACAATGAAGCAGCTGCAACTATCGATCATGATGTTCCTGTGCGGATGTCTTGGATATCCGCATAGCGTGCAACCGGTAAACGATTTCGAACTCGAAAGTTATCTTGGGAAATGGTACGAAATCGCACGATTCGATCATTCGTTTGAACGTGGGCTGGATCGCGTGACAGCCGAATACAGCATGCGAAAAGAGGGAGGAGTGAGCGTCAGAAACAGGGGTTTTTCCGTCAATGAAAATGAATGGAAAGAGGCGATGGGAAAAGCTTTTTTTGTAGAAAATGAGAATTTGGGGTATCTGAAAGTTTCCTTTTTCGGTCCCTTCTATGGTTCCTACGTTATTTTTGAATTGGATAAACAAAACTATCAATACGCATTTGTTACGAGTTCAAAAAAATCATATATTTGGTTCTTATCACGCACTCCAACCGTTTCAAACGAACTCCGAGAATATTTTTTAGACGTATTGGAGCAAAAGGGTTTTGATCCGACCAAACTGATTTGGGTTGATCAACGCTAAGCGTCGAATCATTATTTCTCAATTCACCTCGGAGAAATTTGATTTATCAACCACACATTTCCTGGAAACACCCGCAGGAATACCCACGGAAACACCGATTCCCGCAGCAAGGAAAAACTGATTTCGTCTGCATCCCTCTCGGTTTCCGTCTCGTGAAGATGACACGACACAAACCGGTTATAGAGAATCCCTGAGAATCGAATCGCATGAGTCGGTCGGGATATCACAACTTGGGAAACGGGGTTCCTGGTCAACGTTTACGCCCCACCCGATACGAACCCCCGTTTTTACCCTTGACACGCTCTTGGACTGTGACATATATAGCAGATGCATCTTGTGAACAGAGACACAGTGTGAATATGTTCACAAGCGAGAATGTGAAGTATTTGAAGGAAGGACAGCACCATGGCCATTTCAAAAAAAACCATCGAACGCCTCTCTCTTTATCGTCGCCTCATTCATGATCTCCACTACTCAAATCGTTCAACCATCTTTTCTCACGAACTCGCAGCCATGGCCCACTGCACACCGGCCCAGGTTCGACGCGATCTCATGACCGCCGATATCAAAGGTTCCTCCTCAACCGGCTACGATGTCGCAACCCTCACCACCGGCATCAATGCCATTCTTCTCCACGGTCATATTCAAAAAGCCGCTCTGGCAGGCATCGGGAACCTGGGCCGGGCCATTCTTTCGTACTTTCCTCAACGATCACCGACCGTTGAAATTACGGCTGCTTTCGACAGCGACCCGTCTAAGATCGGCCGAATCATTCACGGCTGCCGAACCTATCCCATCGACGATCTAGCCTCTGTCGTCAAGGATCACGCCATTACAATCGGCATCATTACAACACCCCGGGAAGCCGCACAGGCTATCGCTGATAAAATGATCGCCGCCGGAATTCGGGGGATTTTGAATTTCGCCCCTATACCCATCCGGGTATCGACCGGCGTTGAGACTGAACACCTTGATTTGACTATGTCGCTTGAAAAGCTGGCATACTTTTCGCGACGTAATTCCTAACCAGGAGATAGTTTTCATGAAACAGGAAATTCAATGCATTTTAAAACGATATCCCCATGCTGGGAGAGACAAACTGATTCCCATTCTCCAGGATGTTCAGGAAGCACTTGGCTTTATTTCTAAAGAATCCGTTGTCCAGATTGGTGAGCATCTTCACCTGCCTGCAAGCAAAATCTTCGGAGTCGCTACTTTTTACAACCAGTTTCGCTTCGAACCGGTGGGCCGGTATCACATTCAGATCTGTCGTGGAACCGCTTGCCATGTGAAAGGATCTGCTGCTGTTCTTGAAACAATCAAACGTGCACTGAAAATTGAATCCGGCCAAACCACTCGGGACGGTATGTTCAGCCTTGAAGAAGTGGCTTGCCTTGGCGCTTGCGGGCTGGCTCCCGTGATCGCCGTCAATGGACGGTTTCATGCCAAAATCACTCCTGAAGATATCCAGGGATTGCTGAACACATACCGGCAGAAAGGAGAATCCTCCGATGAATAATCAAACGATCGTATCGATTCCGATCGATGAAGCTGTGCATCGCTATCTTTATGAATTGCTCGATTCTTCCCCGGATGCACATCGAATCACTTCGGATTCATATCAAACTCCGCCGGGTGCCGAGGCCATTACCCACTATCGGAACGATGATGTCCAGATCCTGACCATCTATCTTGGAATGGCAACCTGCGGAATCGGTGCCGGTGCGTTGGAAACAAAGGATCGGATCCGACAAGAACTGAAATTCACCGGTCTCCCATTTGATCTTGTTGAAGTCGGTTGTATTGGTCTATGTGCCCTGGAACCCATTATGGACATTCAAGAACCCGGCAGACACCGTATCTCATTTTTCAACGTCACAACCGAAACCGCCGGTCCGATCATTCAGGCATTCCTCAGCGGCGAATACCTCTCCAACCACGTCCTCGGCCAGTTCCGTTCCACCGTAACCCAACCCTATGCCGGTATCCCATATATTGATGAACACCCGTTTTTCGCTCCTCAAAAACGCCTTGTCCTGAAAAACTGCGGTATCATAAACCCACGATCAATCGAAAACTATATCGCCCGGGACGGATACCACGCCTTTATTCACGCCATCCACACAATGACCCCATCCGAAGTCTGCGATCATGTTCTCGCCAGTGGGCTACGCGGAAGAGGAGGAGGCGGTTTTCCAACAGGACGGAAATGGTCGTTCGCCCGGAAATCCTCAAGCGATCAGAAATACTTGATCTGCAATGCCGATGAAGGCGATCCCGGCGCATTTATGGATCGGGCTGTTATTGAAGGAGACCCCCACCGGCTGCTGGAAGGGATGTCTCTTGCTGCGTATGCCATCGGTGCGACAAAAGCGTACATCTATATCCGCGCCGAATATCCCCTCGCTATCGAACGACTCGTGGAGGCCATCGAACAGGCGAAAGCATACGGTCTACTCGGAGAGAACGTCATGGACACCGGTTTCAATCTCGATATCATGATTAAAAAAGGTGCCGGAGCATTTGTGTGTGGTGAAGAAACGGCTCTCATGGCTAGTATCGAAGGGAAACGTGGCATGCCTCGACCTCGCCCGCCGTATCCCACCGATAGCGGCTTGTTCAATTGCCCCACCGTTATCAACAATGTCGAAACCTTTGCCAATGTGCCGGGTATCATACTCAATGGACCGGAAGCGTTTTCTGCTCTCGGAACCGAAAACTCCAAAGGTACCAAAGTGTTCGCCGTGTCGGGGAAAGTTAGAAACACCGGTCTCGTCGAAGTCGAAATGGGCACGTCGCTGCGAACCATTGTCTATGCCATCGGTGGAGGAATTCCGAAAGACAGGGCTTTCAAAGCCGTTCAAATCGGCGGCCCTTCGGGTGGCTGCATACCGATTCAGCATCTCGATATCCGTATCGATTACGATTCGTTGAAGGAAATTGGAGCGATGATGGGGTCCGGCGGCCTCGTCGTTATGGACGAAGACAACTGCATGGTCGACATCGCTACGTTTTTTATGCGTTTCATTCAGCGGGAAAGCTGCGGGAAATGCATTCCCTGCCGCGAAGGAACCCGCCGGATGCTCGAAATCCTCGAACGGATCACCCACGGGCACCGCAGCGAAACCGGAACCGATGCCCTTGTTCGGTTTCAGGGAATCATGCAACTCATTCGGCTCGCGAAAGTGATCCAGAGCACCAGCCTCTGCGGTCTCGGTCAAACGGCTCCAAACCCCGTACTCAGCACACTGCGGTGGTTTAAAGACGAGTATGAAGCCCATATCTACGATCGAAAATGTCCGGCGGGGGTCTGCAAGGAACTGCTAAAATACAGCATCAATATCGACAAATGCGTCGGCTGTACGCTGTGCGCGAAAAAATGTCCCGCGGAAGCGATTATGGGTGCTCCGAAATCACCTCATTACATTGTCGAAGAGCGCTGTATCGGATGTGGCGCCTGTTTGGAAGTCTGTAAGTTCAAAGCGGTGTATACCGAGTAAAATAAAGGAGATCGGATCATGATCAAGATCGAAGTCAATGGACGGATTATCGAGGGCAAAGACGGGGAAATGCTGATCTATGCGCTGCGCCGAGCCGGGATTCACGTTCCCACCCTGTGCCATCTCAACGATATGTTTCCCTCCGGGGCTTGCCGGTTGTGTGTCGTCGAAGTGGACGGCGAAAAAAACCTCGTCCCCAGCTGCTCGTACCCCGTTCGATCCGGATTGAAAATATGGACCCATTCGGAACGCGCCGTTGAAGCTCGCAAGACCATCGTCGAACTTCTTCTTGCCAACCATCCCGACGATTGCCTCTATTGCGAACGCAACGGATCTTGCCAACTACAGGACTTGGCCGAAAACCTCCACATTCTTCGCCGCCGGTATATCGGCGACCGTAACCGGTTCAATGAAGATATTTCCAGCCCCAGCATTCTTCGCGATCCCGAAAAATGCATCCTCTGCGGGAAATGTGTCCGCGTTTGCGAAGAAATCCAGGGCGTATCCGCCATCGACTTCATTGGTCGCGGAAGTAGTACCACCGTCGGTACCGCGTTCAACGAGGGACTTAACGTCAGTTCCTGCGTCAATTGCGGGCAGTGCATCAACGTCTGCCCGACCGGCGCTCTGCGCGAACGTAATCAAATCAACGACGTGATGGCTGCTCTCAGTAATCCTGATAAGTTCGTCGTTGTTCAGCACGCTCCCAGCATTTCCCTGACCCTGGGCGAAGAATTCGGTCTGAAACCCGGAGCTGATGTCAACGGGATCATGACCGCTGCCCTTCGTCAACTGGGTTTCGATCGTGTGTTCGAAACCTCGTTTAGCGCTGACTTGACTATCATGGAAGAAGCTTCCGAACTGGTCCGTAGAATCCAGACGAACGGACCTTTACCCATGTTCACGAGCTGTTCACCCGGATGGGTTAAATTCGTGGAGCAGTTCTATCCGGAGCTGCTGCCCAACCTGTCGACATGTAAAAGTCCGCAACAGATGCTCGGGGCCATCATTAAAAGTTACTTTGCCACCCGCGAAAACATTCCTCCGGAGAAAATTTTCAGCGTATCCATCATGCCTTGTACCGCCAAGAAATTCGAAGCCGGGCGACAGGAAATGGAGCGCGGTGGTATTGCAGACGTCGACGCGGTGCTGACGACCCGCGAATTGGCCCGGGTTATTCGCATGCGCGGGTTGGATATGCATAAATTGAAACCGGAGCATGCCGATACGCCATTCGGTGAACGAAGCACGGCAGGCAAACTGTTCGCAACCAGCGGCGGGGTCATGGAAGCCGCTCTCCGAACCGCTCACTTCTTGATCACCGGAAAAGAAATGAAAGATCTCGAAATCAAAGAAGTCCGTGGATTAGATGGTATAAAAGAGGCACACGTGACAATCGGCGATCTCACACTAAATGTTGCCGTGGTCAGTGGATTGATGAATACCCGGACTATCCTCGATGAAATCCGATCCGGTTCCCGGACCATCCACTTCATGGAAGTCATGACCTGCCCCGGTGGATGCATCAACGGAGGTGGTCAGCCTCTGAATGCTGATATCGAGGCGATCAAAGCGCGTATGCGGGCTGTTTATAAAATCGATAAGACCGAAGTCATACGGACTTCGCATCAGAATCCATCCATACAGCGGATTTACGCTGAATTCCTCGGCGAGCCGTTGGGGAAAAAAAGCCATGAATTGCTTCACACATCTTATCAAAAACGAACGGTCTTGGTATAAGGGGTCGACAGATGATTTCCGTGATGAAAAGCACCGAGTCAGCAACATGTAAAGGTTGCTACGCGTGTGTCCGGGCCTGTCCGAGCAAGGCTATCCGCATCACGGCCGGTGTTGCCCGCATCGATCAGGAGCGCTGTGTGCATTGTGGTCAGTGCATCACTGTGTGTTCGCATGGGGAGTGGCACTACAAGCGGGACCAAGCCCTGGTTCGCGGGCTGATCAACAGTGACGATCCAGTCGCAGTGATTCTCGATACAGCGTTTCCTGCCGCATTTCCCGATTGGGACTACAGGGAACTGGTCGGTGCGATCCGGGCTCTGGGGTTTACATGGGTAACCGAAGCATCGTTCGGAGTCGATCTCGTGACCAATCGGCAAAAATCCGTCCTGCAGGATCCGAGCCAAGCTCTGCAAATCTCGACGGTATGCCCGGCGGTGGTGGATTTTGTCCGGAAGTTCGCTCCATCGATGATTCCCATTCTTGCCAGCGTCGTGCCTCCGATGATTAGCATGAGTCGTGTTTTGAGACAGGTGTATGGACCATCCGTCCGGATTGTCTATGCGTCACCCTGTATTGCCCACAAGGCGATGATCAGTGAAACGCAGTGGGGAAATGATATCGATGCCGTGATCACGTTTGAGGAATTGACGGAAATGCTTGATGCCGATCGGGTGGCGCAAGAAATCGATGTCACTGAAATTCCCATCCCTTCGGATTTCGATCCACCGTTCGGCCGCCTTGGAATATACGGCGGGCTTCCCTTGGGAACCGCAGTGGCATCCGACTATACCTGTAATCCAGTGGATACACTCGTTGTGGATGCATCCGGTCCGCGGCGATGCATCCGCATTCTCAATGGTATCATCAACGAAAGCATTACCCACGGATTCATTGATATGTTGTTCTGCCGCGGATGTGTTGAAGGATGTGCGATGCCGCCGGAAAAACTGACCCGCACCTCGTATCGCACCGAAGTCCAGAGGTATGCCAGATTCCGTTCGGAGCGCTTCAATTCAACGATTTGGCAGGAAACGGTCGATCGATGCACCGGACTGGATCTCAGCATGACGGTTACGCCCGATCCCCGGCAACGCTCACTACCCGATCCGAGTGCCTTGAACGATATTCGATCTCGACTCGACATGTTCGGAGAACACCAGTTCATCAACTGCTCCGGCTGCGGGTACCCGACCTGCCAGGAGTTCATCGTATCTGTCGGGAAGGGCCTGGCGGAACTCGATATGTGCATCCAATATCAATTGCGAAAATTGAAGAGCACCATCAGTGATTTGGAAACGTCGCACCGACGGATGAACAATCTCCTTGAAATGCTCCATCACACTGAGAAATTAGCCAATTTGGCACAACTGTCGGCAGCGACGGCTTATAAACTGAACGATCCGCTCAGCGTGGTCCTGCTGTATTCTCATCTCTTACAGGAGGAATATCGAGATAACCCGCAATTGCAGGAAGACCTCACCATGATCTTGAGCCAGGTCGAACATGTGAAGGATATCTTCATCGACCTGCTGAATCTGTCTGCTCGGAACCGAATCCTGCCGGAATCGGTGGATGCCAGGGAACTGGTGGACCGGACCCTGATGGTTATCCCGGCGCCGGCTGGAATTCGGGTGGATCTTGATTTTGACCCGAACACACCGATGGCGGTGATGGACCGGGAACAGATGGGCTGTGTATTAAGCAATCTTGTTGAGAATGCCTATGAGGTTCTTGGGGGTGACGGCGTGATACGCATTCAGACTTTGGGGTATGATGATCAACTGCTGATCCGCGTGACGGACAATGGTCCCGGAATCCGCAAACATCATCTGGAAAAAATATTTGATCCGTTTTTTACAACAAAGAAAGTCGGTGTCGGCGCTGGACTCGGATTACCGGTAGCTCGTGAAATCGTCCGACAGCATCAAGGTGTCATCCGTGTCAGTTCCAATGACAATCCGTCCCGTGGTCCCACAGGGACAACATTTGAAATCGCGATCCCCCGGCAGGGTCCGGAGGAGACGAATGGAGGCTTTACGCATGAAAACTGATAAAAAACTGGTTTTAATTGTTGACGATGACGAAGATATTCTATTTCAGATGAAACTCAATCTTGCGGAAACGGAATATGAAATCATGACAGCGGGGAGCGAGAAGGAAGCGCGGAAGATTCTGGAGGACACGCGACCTGACCTGGTGATTCTCGATTTAATGATGGAAAATCGGGATTCCGGTTTTGTGCTCAGCCATTCCATCAAGCGGCTGGACCCCATGATCAAAGTCATCCTGGTCACCGCTGTCACCAGCGAAACAGGAATGGAATTCGATGCATCGACGCCTGATGAGCGAAGGTGGGTGAAAGCCGACACCATCATGTCAAAACCCGTTCGCAAGGATCAATTGCTTCGCGAAATCGATTCTTTAATGGGAGCCTGATCATGACGCAGCTGCATATTCTGTTGGTGGACAGTGAACCGGCCATGCGCCGGGCCATCTGCCGCGTGCTGGGGAAGACACCGATGCATTTGCATGAATTCGATCAGGATGTCGAGTTCATGATCGATGAATCGACATCGGGAGCCGATGCCGAGTTAAAACTCCAGTTTTTGACGCCGGATCTTGTTATTATCGATGATAATCTGCCGGATGTCGAAGCGGTTCATTTGATCGAAGGGTTGTCCCATCGAAAACTGGATATGCTGGTTATTCTGATGTCTGCGTATGCGTCGGTGGAATCAGTGGTTATGGCGACCCGACAGGGTGCATACGATTTCTTGGCCAAGCCGTTCACACCGGAGGAAGTCCGGGCATCGATCCGGAAGGCGGCGAAGCATTTGCTGTTGCGCCGACACGCTAGAAAGCTGGCGGAAGAAAAGCGGGCAGCCCGGTTTCAGGCCATGTCGGTACTCGCGCATGAACTGAAATCACCTCTGGCCAGCATTGATGGCTATCTTCGGATCCTGAAAGATGGTTCCGTCGTAAAGGATCCTGGGACGACTCAGCGAATTGTGGATCGCAGCCTGATTCGGCTGGACGGAATGCGAAAATTGATCCTGGACATCCTGGATTTGACCCGGTTGGAATCCGGGCAGAAACAGCGCAAAAAAGAAGATACCGACGTGTGCGAATTGACGCGACGAGCGTTTGAGACAGCAGATGTTCAGGCGAAGGAGCGGAACATCGAATTGACGCTGAATTGTGCTGGTAAAACGGTGATTCGTGCGGATCGGGGTGAGATGGAAATTGTCATGAACAACCTTGTCTCTAATGCTATTAAATACAACAGGGATGGCGGCCGGGTAACAGTGTCGATTGACGGAACGGGACCACGAATTGTTTGGAAAGTGACCGATACGGGAATTGGCATGTCGAAGGACGAGATGACGCGGTTGTTTGAAGAATTCTACCGCGTGAAGAATGAACGGACCCGGAACATTCTGGGCAGTGGTCTCGGGCTTGCCGTCGTTAAGAAAATCGTCCTTCTCTACCAAGGCGAAATCACCGTGAATTCGAAAGAAAACGAAGGCACGACTTTTACCATTGTGTTGGATTTCGAGCCGACGGTGAACTCGTCGGTGGATACGGGATCTCTGGCATTCTTAGGCGGACGCTAGTCCTGTTTCAACGGTTTCGGTGACTCTCGAACCGTTCCCCTCGTCATCAGGGAAAATGGGGATTGGCTGATTGGCAGGGGGTTCGTCCGGTTTCATGATCGGAACCCTTGCCGGAGCAAGGAAGCATGCGATACACTTATTTATGAAACGATATCCCGGTTGGCTCGTCTGACTCGGGATAACCGACCGGTAGCGGTTGCGGAATCGGGATTCAAGATGAAATAGACCCCGAAACCTGATATCAAACAGCCGGAGTTTTGGATCGGAACACACGTGCTGGCCGAAAAGAAGGAAACTTTGAACAAGATGAACGGCGTGGATCGGAACATGATTGGACTGGAAACACGCGCCGAGATCCTTCGGTGGCTGAAAGAAGATGATCCGGAGGCGATTCGCCGGCTGTTGTCAACCGCAGACCGCGTGCGAGCGCTACATGTCGGTGATCAGGTTCATTTCAGAGGCCTGATCGAGTTATCCAATCTCTGCCGCCGCGCCTGCAGCTACTGCGGTATCCGAGCGCCGAACCGCGGTGTGATACGGTACCGATTAACCCGGGAGGAAATTCTCGCGGCAGCGGACACGGCTAGAGAAATGGGTTTCGGAACGGTAACCCTCCAGAGCGGAGAAGACCCAGCACTGAATCTCCATGAGCTGTGCGAAACGATCCGGTTGATTAAACAACACACGCGCCTGGCCGTGACACTCAGTATCGGTGAACGCAGCCGGAATGAACTGGCACGATTGCGTGATGCTGGAGCCGACCGGTATCTGCTCCGATTCGAGACCAGTAACTCCGACTTGTACAACGCCATCCATCCCCCCATACCGGGTCAAATCAATCATGACCGATTCGACGTTCTGCGATGGCTGGATGAGTTGGGATACGAGATCGGCAGCGGTATCATGGTCGGTATCCCCGGCGAAACATACGATGATCTGGCCCGAGACCTGGAACTGTTCAGGGAACTCAATCTGGACATGATCGGTCTCGGACCGTACATTCCTCATCCTGAGACACCGATGGGGCGCTGCATGAAAGACTTAGACCCGCCTCCGGATCAAACACCGAATTCGCTGGAAATGACGCTGAAAGTCCTGGCAATTACCCGTTTGATATGTCCGGATGTCAACCTGCCAAGCACAACCGCGTTGGAAACACTCACACCAGACAATGGGTATGAAAACGGTCTCGCCTGTGGAGCGAATGTGATAATGCCGAACCTGACGCCGGTGAAGTACCGAGCCTTGTATGAAATTTACCCGGGAAAAGCGGGTCAAACCCGGATGGCGTCAGAACTGATGCGCCGGATGATCGACAACCTGCGCACAATGGGAAGAAAGCCGGCTATAGGACCTGGAAAATCAACGCATTATCTGCTGCGACACGCAGCGGATGGTAAGGGAGTCGAAACGAATGGAATTGAAATTGACGAAAGCATTGAGCCGTAACGCCTGTGATTTCATCAACGATGAGTATCTTGAGGGTTTGTTAAAGCCGTCTCAACCCGACCGGCATCGGGTGACCGACATCATTGCAAAGAGCCTGGCAAAAGAACCGCTTCAGGTCGAGGAAACGGCTGCGTTGGTGATGTCGGAGGATCCCGAAACCGTGGAGAAAATTTACGAGGCAGCCCGAGAATTGAAGCGGACCGTGTATGGCAACCGGATTGTGCTGTTCGCTCCACTGTATATCGGCAATTACTGCATTAACGACTGCAGCTATTGTGCGTTCAAACGATCCAATCCCGATGCTGAGCGCCGGACGCTGACACCGGAAGATATCGAGTTTCAGGTCCGTGCGCTGGAGGGCAAAGGTCACAAGCGATTGATTCTTGTGTTCGGAGAACATCCCCGATACAACGCAGAATTCATCGCCAAAACTGTCCGCCAGGTTTACGGCATTAAGAATGGTCGCGGTGAAATCCGCCGCGTCAATATCAATGCAGCGCCACTGGACCACGCCGGCTACCGGATCGTCAAAGAAGCCGGCATCGGAACATATCAGATTTTCCAGGAAACCTATCATCACGCGACATACGCCAAACATCATCCAAACGATACGATGAAAGGCAATTATCTGTGGCGCCTCGATGGATTGAGCCGGGCATTTGAGAGCGGAGCGGACGATATGGGGATCGGAGCCTTGTTTGGTTTGTATGACTGGCGATACGAAGTTCTTGGCCTGGTAACCCATTCGCTGCACCTTCAGAAAAAATACAATGTCGGACCTCATACAATCAGTTTTCCGCGTCTCCGCCCGGCGTCAGGCGTGACCGTGGACTCGCGGTATCTGGTCAAAGATGATGATTTTAAACGACTGATTGCCATTCTTCGGTTGTCAGTACCCTATACGGGTATGATTCTGACGGCTCGGGAAAATCCCGAAATCCGCCGGACTGTCATGGAGTTTGGAGTGAGCCAGATCGATGCCGGCAGCCGGATTGAACTTGGCGGCTACACCGAAGTCGGCGATGCCCAAGTCATGGAAAAAGAGCAGTTCAGTCTGGGCGATACCCGATCGTTGGACGAAGTCATGCGCGAACTGATGCTGATGGGATTTGTTCCGAGTTTTTGCACGGCATGCTACCGATTGGGCCGTACCGGGGAGCAGTTCATGGAGTTCGCCATCCCTGGATGGATCCAGGAATACTGCACTCCCAATGCACTGAGCACATTGATGGAATATCTCGTGGATTATGCGTCACCCGAAACCCGTGAATCCGGGTTATGTCTCGTAGCGTCGGAAGTGGAGAAAATCAGCAATGCACCAATTCGGGCCACTCTTGAAACGTATTTGGAACGTATCCGTACATCGGATGATCGCGATTTGTATTTTTAACGGTCAGCCGCGGGTAGATGAATGAGGGAGACGTACGAGAAAGCACGCTCCACCCCGGTGCGATTGGGCATAGATGATGTCGCCATGTAACTGCCGCACCAACCGCCGGACAATGGCCAGTCCCAGACCGGTACCGCCGTCACGCCGGGTAAAGAATGGCTCAAAAATCTGGCCCAAATCGTCGTCCGGGATTCCCGGTCCGGAATCGTCCACCGCCACCTCCAGCATGCCCGAGTCATCGATGATTCGAGCTGTGATTGTCAACGTGCCACCCCCGGGCATTGCCTGAATCGCATTACTGAACAGATTTGTGAAAATTTGGTGGCATGGATCTACCGGCACCAAACGCGCCGCCGCCGCATCATCCACCGATAAACGGATATCGATGGATTCGCATTCCGACCGAGCCTCATAGACCTTGATCATGCGCACCAGAAAATCAGAAAGAGGTTGCATTTCCCCTTCGTTCGACTGGGATCCCGGCCTCGCATAGTGTAAAAACCGTTCCAGAAAACGGTCCAACCGGCCGACTTCTTCGTTGATGATGTCGAAAAATTCCGCACTATCTGAATCCCGGATCACCGGTTCCAAATACTGGACACTGGCTTTGATCGTTGCCAGCGGATTCCTGATTTCATGGGCCAGACCCGATGCCAGACGCCCCAATGCGACGAGGTGTTCCCGGGTACGCGCCCGAGCTTCCAGACGTGTATGTGCCAATGCCGCTGCAAATTGCCGGGCGATAGCCGTCAGCATATCTTCCTCGCTGCGCGTCAGATCGGATTCCGGATCCTCCAGGCCCACCGAAACGAAACCAAAAAAACGATCACCGAATATAAACGGAAACGTTTCCGAAGCACGCAATCGATTCAATACACGATACAACTGAAGCTGGCGATCCCGGAGCGGCCGAGGCAGGCCACCACGGAGTTCCACGCTCACCTGATTCTGACTGACCGGCCCGCGCCGCATCATCATCGTTTCGATCAACGGCTCCGGAAACGGGATCAACGACCCCGGTTGACGTCGGATATCATCCCCATCCTGCAAGATCAGGCTTTGCTCCGTCGGATCCACCGTATAAATCGCAAACGATGCAATCCGATTCGAGGTACGCAGTGTCCGAGCCAACCCGCGAATCATCGCTGGCTCATCCAGGTATGTGTTCATTTCCCGAGCAAATGCATCGAGGCTGTTCAAGAACTCGCCGACATCCGGACTCAACACCCGGTATGCCGGTCCTTCAACCAATGATTTCAACGGTTCATACAGCGCAACAAGAACGATCGCCGCGACGAAAATAGCTAAAAACGAAACAGGGCTGACATCCATGTAAAAATGGCCCAGAACACCGAACAACAGCCAGAACACGAGCGCAACGATCACAATGACGACCAACCGGCCGGCAAACCGGCCGACATCAAACAGCCGATGCCGCATAATTGCGATAGTAATGGACACCGTGTAGAACAGACCGGCGATCGATGTCCAGGATTGAAGAGGATACCCCAAAGCTGACAGACCGGCTGCTGCACCGGCAATGCCGGCAGCCGTCAACCCTGTCAGGACATATGCCAGGCGGGATCGTTCCCGATTGGATCGAGTGAGACGGACACGGTTCCCGACCCGGATCGCTCCCCAGGCAAAAACAGGCATTGCCATGCTGAAGACCAGCACGTTCAACAGAGGATATGTCATCGCCGGTGATGTAGGCTGATTAATCAACCAGATACTCATCGCAATCAGCACCACCGACGATATGGTAAGATACAGACTCAACAATCGAGTCCGATGGTTGAATTGCCGCAACAACGTGACCAGAAATGTATAAAACGCTGCTGGCGCCATAAAAACACCGGTATAAACCAGAGTCGACGTTCTCGTGGCGACACCGAGATTCCAAAGCGCGAAGGCAAAAGACAAAACGGCAAAGTTCCGGTTCAGAGCACGATTCCAGCCTCGCAGTTTGATCAGCACGTAAAAAGTCAGAAAAAGATTGACGCCGAATGCAATGATGGTGGATTGTGTCGCCATGGAAGACATGTCCGTATTCAAGCCGAGGCGATGCTGCGTGTCAACCGACGAACTCCCCGTATTCACGGTGGTGCATTCTCGTCAACCCGCCTGGACATGCACCGGTGCTCCCTGGATTCGGATGACGGAGCGAATTCTCTCAGATCACGATCCCGGATCCGAAGTCCTCGTAACAAGTGCCGGCATGCTTCACTACGATGTTCCGCTTCGAATGTGGCTGCATCGGGGAGGGCGATGCCGGGTTATCCTCCCCATGCCCTTCGAACATTGGACCCGCGATATCCAGCGGGAATATGCATGGCTGACCACCGATCCGATCATTGAACTGCTTTCAATCGATCGGCTGTCTGAGCAGCCACACAATCCGAGGCCCCGCACCCCGGCCTTGCCTTCCCACGAGCGGATGGCGATCCGTGACCGGATCGTACTCAATGCTGCAGAACGCATTGAAATCGGCTGTATCGATCCCCAGGGAAGAATGCGCCAGCTGCTTCGGGATATTCGGAAAAGAGGACAAAAAGTGATCAGGCGCCGATTGACCCGTTCCGAGCAACTCGCTCCCGCCGTCTCACCCATCCCCCGATACAATGTGACCCGGGATATGCCGGGATTTGACACCTGTCTTTGGCACTTCACTCGAACCCGCAGCGCTCCATGGCCCGGTGAAACACGCGCTCACTATATCGACGATTTGTGCGGATTCCGCACAGAACATGCGCCCTACTCCGCACAGCAGTCTTTGGACCGGATCCTGACTGCCAGACGGATCGAGCCCGGTGACCGCTTGATTCGCGGCCGATACGATGTCGTCTCGTTCACGAGCGCTTCCTGGCAGGTAATCAAAAACCTGTTCTCCTGGCAGAGTCATCTGCGACGCGTTCGTTTCGAACCCTTTGCTGTCGGTATCCGCCGAACCGATGCGGATGCGGTGGGACTCAAGCCCGTCATCTATGGGAGGCCACCGGATTACGCGCGTCTTCCCGAATCCAGTCGCTGGCGTTTCCAGAATCGCGGCAGTGGAATGGTGGATTGGACGGAGGAGAAGGAATGGCGCTGTAAAGGCCCGTTGGATTGGTCACGGAGCGAAATGGACTGCATTCTGTGCTTGACACCCGAGGGAATTCGCCAGCTCAACCCATGAACTGTACTGAGGACAGTATCAACTGAGAATGGCTCTTGTCTGCATGCTTGGCAATGAAATTGCTTCCCTGCGCTGCGGATACTGGGTTTTTGTTACTGATCAACGTCAATAGGAGGATGTCCGAGACATGAAAATATATGTTCGAATCATCATCAGCATCGTATTGATTCCGATGTGCCTGACCATCGGACCCGTGTGGACAGCTCAAGGAGCAGAACTACTTGCACCGGTTCCAGATGCTCCGGTTACATTGGAAGTATCCGCAGGTGTCACGCAACTCGCAGTACAAGGGTGGGGCACAATCAATGTTCCCGGACAACCCCGGCTGCCGGCACGGATAGTGGCACTGGCCATCCCTCCCGGTGCTGAGGTGGAGTCTGTTGAAGTGCACTCGTCGCGGCATGAAATTCTGGCCGGATCGCATACCGTCGCTCCGGTGACGTTACGTCTACCGTTAAAAACACTGAATGCCAAGGAAACAGCGGTGTTTCAGGCGGAGTATGACCAGCAGTACGCGTCTGTCTATTCCCACGACGCGCTGTGGCCGGAAACCATCGGTCGATTCCAGGGTCGAGCGGCATACCGGCAATATCAGCTCGTCGATATCCTGGTGACTCCCATCCAATACAATCCGGTTACAGGACAACTCGTGCACCACCGGGATATTACCATCAACGTCGTCTATTCAGTATCAACACCCGTTCAATCAGCGTATTGCACCGATCCGCGAATGGAAGCTAATGCGAAGCGAATTATCCTCAATTACGACGATGCTCAGCAGTGGTATCCCACCGCTGGATCACCCTCCCGGGGTCTGTACGACATGGTGATCATTACGACGGACGCGTTGCAGGACAGCGTGCAATCCCTCATCGCATTTGAATCCAATGTCAAAGGCCAACCCGCAACGGTTGTGACGGTGGAAACGATCGATGCCTCCGTCACCGGAACCGATCTGGCTCAAAAAATGCGGACATTTCTTCGGCAGCATTATCCCAGTGATCAATGGGGTTTCCAGGACGTACTGCTTGTCGGACACCATTCCGATGTGCCGATGCGGCAAGTCGAACAGGATCTGGAATACGGTAAACCATTGACAGATTTTTACTTTGCAGAGTTGTCGAATCCCGACAATGTGAGTTGGGATTCCAATGAAAACGGTCAATACTGGGACAATCAGGATGCTGCCGATTATTATTCCGAAGTGACGGTCGGCCGGATTCCGTGGTCCGACCCGGCGCGCGTGGAGGCCATCTGCGCCCGGTCCATGCAATACGAAATGAATGACGAAGCAGCGTTTAAAAAGAATATCTTGCTGCTGGGTTCCTTTTTCTGGGAAAACACGGATAACGCAGTGCTGATGGAATACATCATGGCCCAACCCCACATGGCTGACTGGTCGTCCATCCGGATGTACGAACAGAACAGCACGGTATACTCCGTCTATCCATGTGATTATGAGCTAAGGGCAAGTAATGTTGAGGCGGTCTGGCCCACAGGACAATTCGCTTTCGCCAATCTCGCCGGACACGGCTCTTATCAAAGCGTCCACATTATGGGGTATGGCAGCGAAGCATTTTGGGCGTCGTCATGGTGTGACCTTCTGTCGAATACCTATCCGGCGATCGTATTCAGCGATGCCTGCAGCACGAGCGATACGTCCTACACGAATCTGGGACAGCGCATGCTTGAAAACGGAGCCGTGGGTTATGTCGGAGCAACCAAAGTCGCCCTCGGTTCCGGCGGATGGCAGTCGCCTGCCGACGGTTCGAGCCAGACGCTGGACTATTTCTTTACGGAAGCGGTGACATCGGGGGAATACAGCCAGGGAGCAGCCCATCAGTATGGATTAACCGAAACCTACCAATTAAATGGGTTCGGTTACGCGAAATACGAAATCGCTGAATGGAATTTATGGGGAAATCCGAACTTGGGTATGGGATTCGTCATTGGATCGGACGGAGCTCTTGCGCTGGATGCCGAGGAGTATCCCGCGAACGGTGTGCTGCAGATGACAGTCCGGGATATTGATATCAGTGGGCTTCAGGGTTCCCTCAGCGTGACGATCACGACATCGGCAAGTGACAGTGAAACAGTGCAACTGACGGAAATGCCCGATTCGCGGGGTGTTTTTGCGGGCTCTATCCTGCTGGCGGAAAGCCAGGCTCGGGCTGGAAACAAGCGTCTTGATGTCCTTCATGGTCAAACCGTGACAGTGACGTATGTTGATGCGGATGACGGTCAGGGGGGAACCAATGTGATCAAGAGCCAGACAGTCACTATTGACGGAATCGAGCCGGTGATCACGCATGTTCATTTCGGTCGGATATCATCCGATAGGGTCGAAGTGTCGTTCTCCACATCGGAACCCGCGGCGTGCGTCATCGAATTCGGCAAGGAAACTCTCGATCGAACTGCCGATGCGCCGATACCCACAACGGATCATACCATAACGCTGAATGATCTGACTCCTTGCACGTATTACTTCTTTATCATACGTGCCAGTGATGTCGCCGGCAATGAGACTGTCGACGACAATGACGGCATCTATTTCCGGGTGAATACTCACAGTGTGGAACCGTTCTTCACTGAGACATTGACTGTCGACCCCGGATGGATCACGGAAGGAATGTGGGAATTTGGTCAACCGCTCGGCCAGGGGGGGGATCATGGACATGCAGATCCCATCTCCGGATACACAGGTCCCAATGTCTATGGCTACAATCTTGCCGGGGATTACCCGGACAATTCAGCGGCATTCAGTCTGACGACCCAGGCGATCGATTGCTCCAGTGCCGAAAACGTGATGCTGAACTACCGGCGCTGGCTCGGGGTCGAGCGAAGTAGTTACGATCACGCATCC
>JAFGMN010000197.1 GCA_016927515.1 candidate division CSSED10-310 bacterium
AGCGAAGGAATCAGAGGCGGCGGCCAAGGTGCTGGGGTTGGCCGAGAGGATCAATCTGGATATGGGTGACGGCCGTCTGGCCGATACGCTGGAAAATCGACGGAAGCTCATATCCGAGATACGCCGGCTCCGGCCGACGATTGTGATGAGTCACCATTGGCACGATCTGCATCCGGATCACTGTGTTGCGGCGACGTTAATGAAGGCGTGCATGTATCCGTCCGGAATGCCGCGGTACGATGCCGACGGTGAAGCGTTTCGACCCAATGAAGTATTGTTTTTCATGGGACACTTTCCATTTGAACCGAACCTCATTGTCGATGTGACCGAGGATATGGAAACGAAATTGGCCGCATGCCGCTGTTACCAGTCGCAACTCCACCGGCCGGGCAGCACAGAAAGAGAAACATCCATTTCTCAACCGGATTTTCTCGACCATATCGTTGCCCGGGCGCGGCATTACGGTAGTCAAATCCAGAAAACATACGGGGAACCCTTCGGTGTTCTCCGGCCGGTTCCCGTTGTCGATCTGGAGGAGCTTTACCGACCGTTTCCGAAGCGATGAAAGAAAGGAGGCGATATGAGAATAGCCATCAACTGCCATCCCACACAGGGGGGATCGGGAATTGTTGCGACGGAACTGGCGATGGGCTTGGCCGACCGGGGTCATCGGGTTCATTTGATCGCCTGCGAACGCCCATTTCGACTACCGGAAACGTCTCTCGTGCATTTCGATCGCGTCTATATTCCGGACTACCCGTTGTTCCGATATCCTCCGCATGACTTCTCACTGATCAATAAAATCGTCGATGTGGTTCGTGCCCAGGATATCGATATCATCCATGCCCATTATGTCGTTCCGCATGCTATCTGCGGTATCTTCGCCCGGACAATGCTGGAGGAACGACGGACGAAATTGGTGACAACGCTGCATGGCACGGATATCACGCTGGTTGGAAGTCATCCGGAATTCCGGACGATCTGCCAATATGCGATGAATCGCAGTGATGCATTGACAGCCGTGTCCGACTGGTTGTCTCAGCGAACATTCGAGGAATTCACCATCCGGCAGGAGATCGTGACGATACCGAATTTTGTGGATCATGCCCGGTTCAATTCCGTTGGTCGTTCGGGGTTTCCCGGCGGGAGTGGCGAGTTCATCTTGATGCATGCCAGTAATTTTCGGCCGGTGAAACGTGTCATGGATATCATCCGGATTTTCTATCATGTGCAGAAAAAGGTACCTGCCAGATTGAAACTGGTTGGGAATGGACCTGAACTGGGATTGATCCGGGAAATGTGTGCGGAGCTTGGTATCTGTTCGAAAGTGGATATGATGGGTAGTTTGGCGGCCATCGAAGACGAGATGAAATCGGCGCATGTGTTTCTGCTGATGAGCCAGTATGAATCGTTCGGTTTATCGGCACTGGAGGCGATGGCGTGTGGTACGCCTGTTGCGGCGTCACGGTCCGGTGGATTGTCCGAAGTGATTGAGGATGGCGTATCGGGGTTGCTGGAACCGGTTGGTGATATTGGGAGGATGGTTCGCCGCATCGTTTCATTGTTGGGCGATGAGCAGAAATGGACTGAAATGAGCATGCGGGCCGAGGAGCGCAGTCGGATGTTCGATATTGGAAGTGTAATCGATCGGTATGAAACGCTGTATCAGACAGTATTGGCGACCTGAACCCGTCGGATGGAGTGAGGGATCTGAAGAGTCGTACCGGGGGGGATTGACACTGAAATCGGCCGCGATGCGGTGTTGGTGATATCAGACGTTCAGGCCTCCAATGAATTCTCGTAGATGGCAATCCGATGGAATTGCATTCAGAACGGGGGTACCCACCGGCATGAGCGAATCCAGCATTCGGCGAATCCGTTCACCGCGGATGAAGGCGTCGAGGCGCCCTTGATTCAGGAACCACTCAGGGTCCGGAAAATCGTCACCGATAACGGTTTTCAGAACGGGTAGTTCGAAGGAAAGACCGCCGTTCATCACATAATCAACGGTCCGGATGTAGGGAATCATGTCTCGCAGCTCCCCTTTCCGGACAAAATGCCAATGACCGAGAGTCATCTGCGGGGAGTGGTTCCGGTGGGTGCGATCCCGCAGCATCCGGCGCAACATGCGGATATCCGTGCCCTTGGTGAAAATACCGCCTGAACCATCGCCCAGTTTAACTAAGCTGAACGCCTCGATAAAAAGCTTGTATTTCAGTTCGTCAGGAACAGCGGCTGTCATGGGAGGATACAAACCGTGGAGGCTGTCAAGAAGCAGGATTTCATCATCGGCGATGCGGAATTGTTCGGCATCAAGGATGCTCTGACCGCGTTTGAAATCATAGATTGGTTTACTGATTTCCTGTCCATCGAGAAGGGTTTCGAGATGCTGGTTGATGAGATCCATACGAAGGGCCTGGGGCGTTTCGAAATCCCAGTCACCGAATGCATCTCTCGGATATTCCGAGAGTCCTTTGAAGTAATCGTCGAGGTTCAGTTCTCTGAAGCGGAGTCCGTGACGGGCCAGGCGACGGGCCAATTTGGTGGTTGTGGTTGTTTTTCCGGAGGAGGAGGGGCCGGCCACGAAGAGGATTCGTACGTGTCCTTTAGCTAGAAACTGGGAGGTGACCTCATCCAGCTGACGGTCGTATTCCGCGATGGCAGCTTCCACCAGTTCGTTGAATCGGCCGCTGAGGACCCATGCGTTGAGTTTCTGGACGGTTTCACAATGCTGTTTCCGATTCCACTGTAAAAGATCATTCATTTTATCACGTGGAAAACCCACTCCCGCAAACTGGTCTGCAGCGAGTTCGCCTTCTCTCACGCGGGCTTTTCCCCATCGATATGTTTCATAGACGTCGGCGGTATCCACAAATCCACGACTTCGGAGCACGTGAATGACAATGTCCTGGACCCGCTCGACGTCGGGAGGAGATGATGGATTGAGATAGGAACCGGTGGCGTTGAGACACATGATGACATCATCGGTGAGTAGATGGGCGATTTCTTCATCGCTTTTATCTTTGAAAGCGCTGTATATCGTGCCGGGAATAATGTCCTGATTGAATCCCCCGATGGCTTGTGCTGCTTTTAAAATGGCCTGTTGAATCCGATGCAGATCGAACGGCACCCGAGCGCCGGTCCGTTTGGTGATTCGCGCGATTTTGTTTTCAACGGTCATACATGATTCCTCCTGAACCTTTCCTCTGCATATAGCAGATCCTGACCCGCTATGAAAAGCGGATTTGTTACAACAGGCCTGGATTGAACATGTCGTTGATTTGCAAAAGAACCCCGCTCAAAATACCCGATAATTGATTGTCAGCATGGTTCCCAATTTCCATTGATCGTCCTCAACGATCGCCTCGTCATATCGCATTTCCGCCGACAGATTGACGCCGATATATTCAGTGATCCTCAAATCCAGGCTGTTATCCCATCGCGCGGACCAACGGTCTTTCTCGAAACCGTAAAATGCTGCTCCGTGAGATGAGAATTTCGCCGTGGTATTGATCGTCCATGTGACATCCAGCACACACTCTCCCCCTTCATCGGAATAGTGGTCGATGGACGTGTATTCGATTTCCGGTGTGACGGGATCGTCCTCCTTGACACAGTAGCTACTGGACAGCATCTGGCGCGCGCCGGCGCCGACCATCAGGGTGATACGCGTTGATTCATCGTCGGTTTGAAATACGGTCCAGCCGACCCCGAGCCCCTGTTCCAGATTGAGCGGATCGAATCCCTCGGATACCCGGATGCGCGTCACCTGGTATTCAGTCTGGCTGTCCGGAAAAACAACATCGACGGGATCGTCGAAGAAATCGTACTGGTTGGCCAAAGTGGATGATAAATAGGTTCGCAGGTACAAAAAAAACCGATCGGACAGTGTGCGTTCAAACCGGGAATCCAATTGAATTACGTCTGATGCCGGACGCCAGTCCTCATCTTCCGCACGGGTGATCCCGTATTCCAGTCGGAGCCGATTTCGAAACAGGGTATGCCCCGCACGGTACAAAGCCCATGCATCGTATCGACCATTCACCGCTACCGTGTCGCTGCCTCCCGCGGACCAATCCCGATACTCGGTGATATGCATGCCGGCCGACAAAATACCTGCCAGCTTCCATCCCCTTAGCTCCGTTTGGAATTCCGGCTCCTCTTCCTCCTCAGCGTAACCGATTTCCACAACCAGTCCTACCAAACAACTCCAAACAACAAGCCAGATAACGAACCTTCGTGTCATCATCACCGTCTCCCAATAAACCTCACGTTTCATTTATATTGTAACCAATGCTTCCAATACGCTGAAACAGTGTGGATACCTTCAATCTCACACCGAACGTGCACATGGATTAGGACGAAATCATGTGAATTGTACGCTGTGGAAATGGTATCTCAATACCATGCGCTTCACAGGCTTCCTTGAACTGACGCGTCAGATCGAATTTGACATCCCAGTAATCGGCTGACTTGACCCATGGCCGAACGGCGATGTTAACGCTGGACTCGGCCAGATCGGTAACGACGATTTGAGGCGCTGGGTCGCTGAGAACGCGGGCATCCTGCTGCAATAGATTGCGGATGATTGCAAGCGTATCAGCGATGGAAGCTGAATATCCAACGCCGAAAACGAGATCGACACGCCGGGTATCTTCAGCGCTGTAGTTTTTGATGATACTTCCCATGATCTTGCTGTTCGGAACGATGATCCGGATATTGTCAGGAGTATTCAAGATCGTTGCAAAAAGCTGGATGTCGCTGACGGTGCCAGCAGTTCCACCACTATCGATGTAGTTGCCAATCCGAAACGGCCGGAACAAAAGAATCATGACTCCTGCAGCGAAATCCGATAGAGAACCCTGCAACGCCAGGCCGATAGCGAGGGAGCCGGCACCCAGAACAGCGATGATCGATGTGGTTTGAATGCCGAACTTCGACAGCACGGCGAGAATGGTGAAGACCAGGACCAGCGTGAATACGAGATGGTTCACGAAACTGATGATTGAGGGGTCGATCTTGGCCTTATTCAGCGACTTCCGCGTGATGTTTTTTAGCACCTTTGCGGTCAGGTAACCAAAAACAAGGATAGCGATGGCCGCAATGACCTTGATGCCCCAAACCGTCAGTATCTCACCGATTTTTTCTATGTAACCCGTATACGAGTCCATGAGACCTCCTGCTGAACACACGAGATAGACAACAACTCCCTCCACCATTTGGAGCAACTCCAACATAAAGAATACCTTTAGCATACGCAAAACGCAAAAAAACGTCGAGAATACGCTCTGTGGAGCCTGCCTGGCTACAACGGGTGACGGAAGTGATGGTGTGTGATCTGTCTCTCGACATGAATACCATTGGTTGGGTACCTGTTTTCTGATACAGGAGATGCTATGGAGGGGAGGATCGTTTGGTTTCGAAGGCCCATAACACTCTGCGACTGCGAAACATCCTGACGTTCTGGCTGCCGATTGCCGCGACGTGGCTGATGATGGCGGTGGAAGGACCGTTCATTGCCGCGATCATCGCCCGGCTGCCGGACCTGGAATACAATCTCGCGGCGTATGGCATCGCTTTTTCCATCGGATTGCTCGTGGAGGCACCCATTATGATGTTGATCAGCGCATCGGTGGCACTGGTCCGCGATGACGGATCGTACCGAGCGCTGTGCCGATTCACGCTGCGATTGAACGGAATCATCACACTGGCCATGGCGGTAACGACGATTCCCTGTGTTTTCCGCGCGATCGCGATCCATCTGATGCATCTTCCCGATGATCTGGCGGAACTGGCGCACGGTGCCACGATTCTGCTGATGCCATGGCCGGCAGCGATTGGTTTCCGGAGATTCTACCAGGGTTTGCTGATCCGGGGGCATCGCACACGACGCGTTGCCGTGGGAACAGTGATCCGGCTTGTTGGGATGGGTTCCACCGCGCTCGTTTTGGCCCATTGGACAGCACTCCCCGGTGCCTGGGTGGGATGCGCTGCGCTCAGTACGGGCGTGGTCGTTGAAGCTGCGTCAATCTGGATCATGACCTGGGATGTCATCCAGCGGATTCGTCAGGTTCCCGCCGTCTCACAACCTCTGACCCACAGCGCTATTTGGCGATTCTACTATCCGCTGGCAATGTCCTCTCTCATGGCTCTCGGTATCCGTCCGGTTATTAGTTTTTTTGTCGCTTTATGCCCCCATCCAATCGAATCTCTCGCCGTCTTGCCCGTCGTTCACAGCGCATCGTTTCTTTTCATTTGTTTCGGTCTGTCGTTTCAGGAAGTGGCACTTGCCCTGATGGGTGATCGCTTCCAGCATCTGCACAGCGTAACACGATTCGCCCAAATCATGGCGGGAATACTTAGCTTCGCCGCTGTGATAGTAGCGTTTTCTCCTCTTTCTGAGTTCTGGTTCGCGGTCGTCTCTGACCTGCCTTCTGATCTGACCGCTTTCGCCATCGTTCCATTCCGGCTCACTGGTATCCTGCCCGCGCTTGCAGTCGCTCATTCTCTGCAACGTGCCGTCCTTGTCAATGCCGGCAAAAACAGTTCGATTACATGGGCGACGGCTGTCGAGGTGACCGCTATTGCATTGGCAATGATCGCCATGGTTTCCCTGTGGTCTGTTAACGGAGTGATTGCCGCGATTGTGTCTCTGCTGATCGGCCGGGTTGTATCCAATATCACTCTGTTTTGGTGGTATCGTCTTGAGGTGATCAAAATCCAGCCGATTTCCGGTTGAAAAACATATAAATTCGGCACTTTATTGACCGTTGGCCGGCAAATTGGTATAAGAGAGCCAATAGTCAAGAACATCCGGCTTGTATTTTGGGTCCGAGATCCTTCGACCGTTTTTCAAGAGGCAGTATGGCGAACACAACGGAAGTTAAAGAATCCCAAGTTCTCATTGAGTTAGTCAACGGTTTGTCCCGATTGGACGATCCGGGAAAGCGCCGCGAACATGCATTCAATTACATAAAAAAATTAAGTCCGGATGCGACGATCGACCTGTTTGAATCTGTCAGTATGCAATCGCTCAAATGGGAAGCTGAACATGCCATATTCATTCTGCTGATCGATCAATTGAGCATCTTCCGGCGGCTCGGGAAATCAGGATACAAGAGCTTTTGGAACAGGTTGCAAAACTCCAGCACCCTCCGGCGCAGCCTGCCAATTCTGGCTGAAATCAAAGAACACGCTCCAGAGGAAATTCTTTTTTTACAAGCGCTTTTCAACGTGTGGCTGCAAGTCACTCTGACGGTTAATGACCGTATCATTCAATCAGGCCACGCCCGCCTGGGAATGAGTTTGCAAGATATTCTCCATTTGATCTGGCGAGAGAAAGACTTTGATTCATTCAAAGTTATTCTCGATCGGGACGAATTCCCTGAACATGCTCGATCGATTCTCATCAAAACCCTGGAAGAATTGGATTTTGTCGCTACCGGTGAAGGGCTGTTCGAGTTGGAGCTTGCCGAATCGACCATCGAGGAACTGGCTGCCGGTGCGATTTTCCGGTCGCAGAAGAAAAAGGCACCGGAAACGGATGTCTCAGGACGGCTGACCGATGCCATGATCCAACGGCAGGCGGAGATGCTGTTGAGGAAAATAATTTTCGCCATCCGCGGTCTGTCCATGTATCCTCCCGGGCATCCGGGTCTGAAAAACCAATTCGATTCAGCGTTGGAGTCCATCAACGAATTGATGGAAGGTCGCCGGATGGTGGTGTTGACGCAAATGGCAGGTGCCATCCTAATCAATGAAGTCCGAGTCAAAACCGAGGATCGGTTTGTCTCCCAGTTTGTCGAGACGTTGGAAGAGAGGGGTATTTCATCGATCACGTTCACTCCGGGGCTCACGGCGGAAGAACTCGAACTGCTGATCAAGATGTTCAATTACAGTCTTTCGGCACTCAAGGATGAGGGCGGACCCCGAGCGTTCCTTCTGAACAACGGTGTGGATCATGTCATTCTCGATCAGTATCGATATGGGGTGATCAGTGCGGATGAAGAGGTCGTTCCAACAGGCAGTATCGGGTACGGCGGCTGGAGTGGAGGAACAGGACCCCCCGGGCCCGGTACATCCGGCAGCGGTACATCCGGCAGCGGTGGCGGAGAGTCCGGGGGATACGATGACTCGGATGGTGACGCAACCGGAGGCATGCGGTCCGGAGTAAGGAGCCGATCCGGCGATCGAACTGGTAAGCGAAGCGGTCGAAGGAACGATGCTCCGTCAAGCGCGGCGGAGACAGACGTAGAAGAAGCAATCGAACAGGACACCGATACATATCGGCGCGTGGGCCGGAAGAGTGTTGGGATCAACGATACGCAGGGTGATGGACACGGGGTTGCCGGTGCAGGGGCGGTTGCTGAGCCGGGAGGTCCCGGTGGTTTCGCCGGGAGTGGTAGCGCTGGCGGATATGGGCATGGTGGAGGTGGCGGCTCCGGCGGCTCCGGCGGCTATGGCGGCTATGGCGGCACGGGCGGATATGGGCATGGTGGCGGTGGTTTTGGAAGTGGACCGGGACGAAGTGCCGAGCTTGTTTTATTGGGAGAAATCGTGACGCGTGTTTCGGGAGGCGGAGCGCTGACCGATATTTCCAATGAAGAGGTCGGTATGTTGTTCAAGCGGGTTCTGTCCGGGGAGGTCGAACGCCAGGATGAATACCGAAAATCCCTGGCCGAACTGATCGTCTCCATGGATCCAGAGTTCCTGCAACGGGCGATTATCGATTCCCCTGAAGTACGCGAACGGCTGTCATGGACGGTTAGCCGGCGGATCATCAACAAAACCATGAGCAAACTTGACTCGACCAACCTGGACGAGCGCTTGTCCGCCATGGAAGTTCTCCAAAACATCGGTGAACTGGCTGTTGTCCGCCACAAGGATTCCAGCCTCCGGCAGATTCTGAATCGCATGTGTGAACACCTCGAAAAATATGAGAACGATCCCGACACATGTTTGTTGCTTGCAGATAACATCGGTGCTTTGATTTCCCGTGTCATCATCAATGGTAATTTTAAGATCGCCATTGAATTTCTTGAATTGATGCGAGAAGCAAACAATAAAATGAGTCTTCATCCGTCACGGCGTAACTTCATGTTCCGTCTCGATGCCATCCAGCGCTTGTTTCTCCGGTCATCCACATCGGAAGCTGTGCGGTATTTAATCCGGCAACTCGGCAAAGACAAGCAGTCTCTGGCGGACCGAGCGATGAAACTGCTGGAGATGATGCGAACCGAGGAGGTTGTGGTCCAGTTGCTGAGTGTATTCGAGCGGGGTGCCCGCCGGGAGCGGCAGCGTGCATTCGGTGTTCTTGTGTCGATGTCCGAGGTATCTGGTGGTCTCATGGCCTATCAGTTGAGTTCTTTGAATGATAGAGAAGTTTTTCCGCGTAAACACGACAATCCCCGAGAATTGATTGATGAAGCCTATTACCGGGCTCGGAACAGCCTGGGTGTTTTGGCGGAAGTCTGGCACAAGGATGCCGTCCAGATTTTCAAAACCGCCTCCCATGATCCCGATTACCGGATTCGGAAAGAGACAATCACCGTGCTGATGAATGCGCAGCGCCCACTGATACTGGAAATCGCCAAATCGCTTCTGAAGGACCCTGAAGAAGAGGTGCGGAGCCTGGCGATTCTGGCGATGCGGAATCCGACGGGTCAGCATGTGGTTGCAGACCTTATTCAGGTGTTCATCAACGAATCCAATCTCCGCCGTCAGATCATCGAGACCATGGCGGGTATCGGCGATCGAAAAAGCATGGATTTTCTGGTTCAAAGCGTTGTGTTGACTGATCGGAATCTGAAATCGATCTACCTGTCCGATCCGACACTGCAAACCTGGTGTATTCATCAAATGGCTGAAAAGGGGACGGAACGGGAGCTGAAAGCGATCAAGAATTTCAGGGACCGGATCCAGAGCGTGTACAAACGGTTTCGGTATTTCCCATTTCGCTATGCTATGCGGGTGCGATTCGTTCTGACCAGTATTCAGGCGACCATCGAAGAATTTGAACGGAATCTTATTGCGGCGGCCTCTGAAAAGAGCTTGAGCGAAGTGCAGGATGAGGAGGATGAGGGTTAGTACGCCATCCAGCCGAATTGCCAGATATCGGGTTGCCCGAGGATATATTCGATCGTGGGATTCGTAATTGCAGCGATGAAGTAAAGACCTTCCGCCCCGCTACCCACCGGTGGCCAGATAAATGATGGGATGACTTCCACAACGGTATCGCCGGGCGCGAATGACGGATACATCGGGAGATAATTATCATAATCGCTGAACGAAGGTGCCCAGAACAGGTATTCGTATGCCACGAGAATTACGAACAGGGGATGATCATTCAGTGGGAGCGAGTCCGAGTTTGAGACGGTGACGGTGCAGAAACAGGGATCACCTGAACGAAACAGATGCGCCGGCATATCGATGGATACGCCCATCTGCGATGGACGGGGTGTCGGGGTGGGAAAGGCAGGTCCGCCGTATTCGGCCAGAAAAGCCATCAACCACCAGAATGCCCGTGCTTTCAGATTGCAATTCAATGCATGGGAATGCGCGCAATCACACGGCAGACACAGATCGGACAACGGATGCGTGTTGCACCATTCGTCCGCCCAGTTGCCATCGGTGAAATAACAGCCATCGTCCGCTCCCCGGTCAAGATAATACTCCCCATCGGGATCGTAGCTTTCGATATCGGCGAAATCAAATAGGATTTTGTTGTTCGCCGAGCAGAAATCGCGGATTTGCTGATTGCGTTGATGCAGGTTCCCGGATTCGCCGGATCCATCGAGATGCCCGGTCATATAAATGAATAGAACGCCTGGATACTGCTGTTCGAGCTGGTTCATCGTTGCCAGATACGTGGAAATGCCTTCCGGAGTATTATCCGAAGCGCCTCCACACCAGGACCACATCACCACGTTCCGGTCATTCCCAGGATCGTTCAGAGCAGCACGTGTCATGTCCGCCCATGTGGTATCCCCTTGATGACCGAGATCCCCATATTCCTCGTGAATGGATAACTCTCCGTTGGCACCGCTTTCATTGTACTGCCAAGGAAATCCATAGCGGGATTCCATGACATCCAAACCTGTGATAATCTGGCTCCCATGCGATGTGTGACCATAATAAATCCGGAACATGCCACATGCGTTTTCCACGTAGGTTTCACTGATCGCACCCATATCGGTGCAGGTATGATCGGCTATGACCGCTGCATTGACAGGCAAACTCGATACCCAGAGTATCCATGCGACAAGACCACGCTTCATGATATCCCTCCTTCGCGCACCCGATTTCGTTCCTCACTCGAAAAGTCTCTTCATTATACCAGGAATTCAACCATCTGTCTCCGGTCCGGCCGCCATTTCTGGTGTCTTCGACCCCTCCCGCGGGACGGGTCACGGTGGACGCTGGGGATAGTGGTGGAGAACAAGCTGTGAACGGTATGAGGAGGAGTTCTGTGTGTATCATCCGAAAGATGATCGATAGGGTCTTGTGGGTCTGCGTTTTATTGACGTGTGGTCTTGAGCCGGGATTGGTTCAGGCGGAACACGATGCGTTGTCTCTGTCCGATGCCGTCGATAGGGTGCGAGCGGAAAGTACCCAGATGCGGAACAGCGAACTGGATCTCGGGCTGGCGCGCTCGCATTTTCGCCTGGCACGGGCGCAGTACTTTCCGGCTCTGACGCTTTCTTCGGATTCCATGTATTCGAATCCCAGCAACGGGGGGGGAACAAGCGATCCGGAATCCACCATCGATCACCATTTCGAAGCATCCATCGATAAACGGTTTCAAACCACGGGTGGCACCCTGTCGGTCTATTCCGTCGTTGATCGGTTCGATGAATCAATCGACCCCCGGTATGCGAATACAATGGGGATCCGTTTCGATCAACCGCTGCTGCGGGAATTGGGACCATGGGGAGATCGATTGACCATGGCGGAAGCGCGCCTCGTGATGGAGAACGCCGAATATGAGTATGAAATGCAAGTGCGGCAACTGGTTTTGGAGACGATCACGTCGTTTTTTTATGCGCTGAAACAGGTGAAGCTCGTCGAAGTGGCTGAAAAGGGTGTGCAGGATTCGGAACGGCACATGACGTATACACAGATCAAGTTCGAAGAAGGACTCGTCGCACGGATGGATGTTTCCCAGGCGGAACTTCAACTGGCACGCCAACGCACCGTGCTCATCCGGGCCCAACAAACCGCGTCCGCAGCGCTGGATCGATTGAAGGTGCAACTCCATCTCCCACTGCATACCGATCTGGTTTTGCTGACTCCGACCGACCCACCAACCGAAACGCTCGATGCCGATGGGATTGTTCGGGAAGGGTTGATTGCACGCAACGAAATGCAGGTGCTCCACAATCGCATCCGCGCAGCGGAATGGGCGGTTTCCCGGGCAATGAACCTCCGGTTTCCGGCGTTGGACCTGCTTCTGGAAGCGGAAGTGGCCCGGGAAGAAAGTGGAATGAGCGATGTATTTCATGTGGACGATCCGGGGTATTCAGTCAGCATGGGTTTTTCCTGGACGTTGGGGCATTGCGAAGACCGGGAACGGCTGGTCAGGGAGCGGATCGAATTGAAAAAGCTGCAAAACACGCTGGAAAACGAGATTTTATCAATGGAGCAGGAAATTCGGGAGGAAATTCGGGCCTATGAAGCGTTAGTTGAGACGCTGGCTGTATCGAGTCGGTCGGTGACAGTGGCGGAGCAAGCGCTGGATTTGGCCACGCGCAGTTATCAAGAGGGATTGACGAGCAACCTGGATCTGATCCGGGCCCAGGATGATTTAATTGATGCGCGGACCCGATATTTTTCAGACAGGATGGATCTGGCTGTTGCCAAGGCCCGGATTATTTATTCGATGGGTCGACCAATCGACCCGGATCGGCTGGTGATCGGTGTCACGCCATAGCCGATTCATTGCCGGGATGCTGATCGTCTGCGGTGTATCCATCGGAGTATGGCGATTCTCCAGGCCGGGAACGGGGGACGGTTCCATGCTCGTCAAGGCACGGGAGGCTGCGTTTACGGTTGATATGCTGCAGATCGGTCTTGTCCAGGCGGTCCAGTCCACGAATATTTCGCCGCGGTCCTGGGGTAAAATTGCCGATCTGGTTCCGGAGGGACAGGTTGTGGAGAAAGATCAGCCGGTTGCATGGCTGGAGACGGAGGAATTGGAACGATCGGTGAGCAAGTTCCGGGTCGATCTGGAGTTAGCGGAAAAGCGGTTGACCAAGGCGGAGGAAACCCGCCGGTTGCAGAATCAACTGAATGATCTGGCCATCCAGGAAGCTCAATCCCAGTATGAATACGAGCAAAACCAACTGATCAGTGCCCGGACTCGATTGGAAAAAACGCGGCGGCTCGTGGATGCAGGTGTTTCAGCTCGAAAAGCCCTGGAAGATGCGGAACTTGAGGTTCTCAGTCAGGATCTTCAAGTGCAAAACGCCCGTCTGGCCTTGGAAAAGGCGGTGAAAAACCGGAGTTCCCAATCGGAATTGCATGCCGCCGATGTGACCGCCGCACGCATCGATGTCGAGAAAAGCCGGTCGGAACTCGACCAGGCCGAAAACGACCTGGCCAATGCGGTCATCCGTGCTCCGACTTCGGGAATGGTATTATACAAGATGATATGGAAGGGCGGTGGTATGGAGAAAGTGGCCGTAGGAGATCAGGTCGGACCCTGGCATCCGTTCATGGAAATCCCTGATCTCAGCCTGCTTGGCGTGGTGACCCATGTTGATGAGATCGATATTTCCCGGCTTCAGGAGGGATTGCCGGCTGAAATCACACTGGATGCATTTCCCGATATTATGCTGAAAGGCCGTGTGGAAACGATTGCTTCGTTGGCACAGGATGCAGACGTTCCGGCGGAATCGGCGAGCCGGCGAGCGTCTGGATCCGGCTCCGCCTCGGGAAGAAAAGTGTTCGAAGTGCACATCGGAATCGACGACTGTCCCGATGTGTTGCGTCCCGGAATCACAGGACGCGTGCGGATTATCCTGGCACAACTGGATACGGCTCTGCTGATACCTGCTGAAAGTGTTTTTTCCGATGTGGATGGCCGTTTTGTTTATGTCGATACATTCGGAGGACCGGAGATGAGACGCGTGGAAACCGGCCCCTGGAATTATGAGTATGTCAGTATTGTTTCGGGAGTTTCTTCCGGTGAGAAGGTCTGGCTTGTCCGGCCGGAATAAGGATCCCTCCGGTATTGCCAGCCGGCCGGCGAAGAAGAGGGTGACTGGCGGGTATCGCGAACGATGGCTTGTGATCGTCCTGCTGCTCGTCGTCGCAGGGATCAATGGATGCGGTCCGACTGATGAACGGTTGCCTGCACCCGATTCCGAAGTGACTCGAGTGCATCGACGAGCGTTCGTTGCGGGTATCGAGGATGTCGGGATTGTCAGAGCGACGCGAAGCGCATCGGTGGTAGCGACTGCGGAAGGGAAAATAGCGCGCATGGTTCCGGAGGGTACCCATGTGCGTGCAGGTGATCCCGTACTCTGGTTGGATGATCAGGATATCCGGCAGAACATCGAGACAGAAACCATTGCGCTCAAGCGCAGCCAATCTGATCTGGAACGTGCCCGTGAGCTGTTGTCCGAAAGTCGTTTCAATCTTGAATTGACGTTACGTGAGCGAGAAGCGACGTATCGATTTAATGTATTGAATGTTGAGCGGTCGGAGCGGGAGTTAGCGCGGTTACAGGATCGGTATACGCAGCGGCTGATTCCCGAAAACGAATTGATGTCTCAGGAAGCGGTATTGGACCAGGATCGGTTGCAAGAAACACGGTCGCGTTTGGCAATGGAACGGGCGCGGGCGGAGGTTGGGTCGAAGATAAAAAGTCTGCAGACGGATCTGGCCATTGCTGAGCAGGAATATGAACGATCCCGATTCAGCATGGACGATCTCCTGAACCGTCAAAAAAAAATGGTGCTCCCCGCTCCCAGGGATGGCGTGATTGTCGTTCGAAGAAACTGGCGCAAGGAGCCGTTCAAGGTCGGCGATTTGGTGTGGGAGGGTATTCAGGTACTGGAAATTCCTGATTTGTCCGAGTTTCACGTATGGACGCAGGTGCCGGAAGCCTATTTTCAGAGGATTTCAACTGGGCAGACGGTATCGATTCGCGTTCCGGCACTGGACAATCTGGAATTGGAAGGCCGCATCGAATCGATTTCCTGGCTGGCAATGCCCCGTGTATTGAGCCGTGGCACTGGGTATACATCGGAGGACAGTTCCGAAGGGGAGCCGGTATTTGAGGTTCAGGTCACGCTGAGTATCCATCATACCGGTCTGAAAACGGGAATGAATGTTCGTACGTTGTTTGTGGAACACCGGGTTCCCGATGTGCTGATTGCTCCGGCAAGCGCGGTTGCTGAGAATGATGACGGATGGTTTGTCTATGTGCAGGAAAACGGGCGTTTTATCCGGCGGAAGGTCAAGGTGGGGCAAGGAAACCGGACGGAGCGGATCATTGAAGCCGGGATCGAGGATGGACAGCGCATTGCGGTGTACAATCCCGGGAAAGGGAATTGACGGGTGGATCTTCGGCAAAGCGTTAGGATTGGTTTGATCGAGCTTCGCAGTAATAAGCTGGGATCGTTTCTGACGATGCTCGGGGTCATTTTTGGTGTTGCGGCGGTAATCGCCAGTGTAGCGATCGGTGCCGGTGCGCGGGAGCAGGCGATGGAGCAGATCGCGCAGCTCGGGATTACAAATATCCGCGTTCGTCCTCTTGTTTTGGAGGGACAGGAGCGGGTATCGGCGGATCAGCAGAATCCCGATGGGTTATCGCTGGTCGATGTGAAGGCCATTGCAGCCAACTGCCCTTTTGCGCATCGGATAGCACCCATTCGGGAAATCACGGCGACTCCACGAGTGGCTGGGCGAACAATTAACGGTACATTGCTGGCGGTTACCCCCGATTATCGATTCATCGTGAATTTTCATCCGGTCCGGGGGCGGTTCATTGCGGATCTGGACATGAATGCAGCCGAGAAAGTGTGTGTGCTGGGAGCGGAAGTGGCGGAGGACGTATTTGGTGATGCGGTGTGGGAGACGATATCCGGCCAATGGATTCAGATCGGCATGGACATCTTCCGCGTGATTGGCGTCATGGAAGACAAGCGGAGCGTGTCGACACGGGCCAGTACGATCAGTGTGCGAAATATCAACCGGGATATTTATATTCCGTTTTCAGTCGCGGAAAAACGCTTGCGCGGGGTGAACGGGGAGTCAGCGTTGACAGAGTTGATCATCGATATCAGGCAACGGAGGGATGTCCGGCAGGCAGCGGATCTGATCGGCACGATCCTTGATCGGACGCATGGCGGTGTCCGCGATTTTGAGTTGGTGGTACCACTGGATTTGCTCCGGCAGGCGCAGGCGACCCAGCGACGATTTAACATGGTATTGGCGGCCATCGCCGCAATTTCCCTGCTGGTCGGCGGTATCGGAATCATGAACATCATGTTGGCCAGTGTCACGCAGCGCACCCGGGAAATCGGAATCCGTCGCGCGCTCGGGGCGACCCGGCGGGATATCCAGACACAATTCTTGCTGGAAGCGGTGATCCTGAGTCTTGTCGGCGGAATCATCGGTATTTTCGCCGGTGTCATATTGGGAGCGATTATTGCTCATTATGCCGGGTGGAACACCGTGTTTTCCTTCAAGGCGATCATTCTGAGCGTCCTCGTGGCGGCAACAGTCGGGGTTGCTGCCGGTTTGTTCCCTGCACGACGGGCTGCCGGACTTCATCCTATCGAGGCACTGCGCTATGAATGATCGCTCCGCAAACCCGCTTGACAAACGTGTCGTTCATCTTCGGAATATCACTAAAATTTACCGAACAGACGCACTGGATGTTCCGGTTCTGCATGCCATCGATCTCACTGTAGAGCGAAACGAATATGCAGCGATTATGGGACCATCCGGCAGTGGAAAATCAACATTGATGAATATCCTCGGCGTTCTGGATTCTCCAACCCACGGCGAGTATTTCTTCGAAGGTTGGAATATCGCTCATCGAGACGATTTCTCGTTAAGTCGGATACGCAATGATCGAATCGGATTTGTCTTTCAAAATTTCAGCCTGCTGCCACGAATGACGGCATGCGAAAATGTGCAGGTTCCGCTGATATATGCGGGCGTTCCGGTCCGGGAACGTCGCCGGCGAGCGGAGGCGATGCTGGCACGTGTCGGCTTAGCGGATCGGTACCGGCATCGCCCCGGTGAACTCAGCGGTGGGCAGAAACAGCGGGTGGCTCTGGCTCGTGCGCTGATCAATGGGCCATCGATGATTTTGGCGGATGAACCGACGGGAAACCTCGATAGTCAAACGAGCTGCGAAATAATGAAACTGTTCGATTCGCTGCATGCCGACGGCCAGACGATCATTCTTGTGACACATGAAGACGAAATTGCAGCCCATGCCCGGCGAACCATCGTACTGCGGGATGGCCGGATCATCGATGACCGGTTGCGCTGATGAACCGGTACGATGCCGTTTCATTTACACGGAGTGACTGGACTGCATACAATGGAAATAGAACCAATCCGACAACTGTTCACGCGCATTGCATACGTTCACGGTCCATACCCGAACGTTACATAGTCCCATGGACCCACGAGCTGAATGGATGTGGGATCCAGGAGCGCTGCCCAGAACCGAAGCCCTTCGGCTGTTCCCACGCCGGAAGGCCATGTAAAATCGAATACAGGAGATTCGGAATATCCCGAGGATATGGTGACAGCGCTGGAATCCGGTGCGTCAGACCAGGACGGCCAGAACCAATACATTCCATAGACATCGAGGAGAATATACCGGTCAACATGGATCGGGCTGCTACTGTTACTGTGGCGAACGGTAAGCAGAAAACGATCGCCACCGTAATAATGCGACTGATTGAGAACGATATCCGTGGCAATCGGTGTCTCGTTCCAGGCGGTAATGATCGACGTAACATAGGGCGTGTTCTGAAGATTCATGTCGGCATAGAGATCCACCGCCCACCGTAAATCAGTTCCGGTTTCCGGGAAGACCACCGGCAGCCCAGGAACTGTCGGCTGCCAAGTTGCTCCACCGGTATTGCTCAGCCAATACGCCGTCGATCCCCCCTGTAAACTCTCGACTCCGGCAACAGCAGCCCAGTACACGGGGTCTTCGCTGTTGACTTGAGACGAAACAGCATACTCCACAAAGTAATATTTGGGGGCTGGATTGAAAAGCAATTGCTCGGTTGAGTAAGAACGTGTCCCGTTTGTATCGATCTCCTGGATCAGAAAATGCCGGGACACTCCCTGTTCACCCGTAAACACCAGCGCCAATCTATTGGTGTCATTTTGGATCATGTCCAGTCCCGTCACATAATCGAAAACCAGTGTCGTGAGGCATGGATCAAACCAAACCGGTGTTCCCGATGAGAGTTTTTGCATCCTGATTTCTTCCGTTTCGAGGGAGTCCGAACGGGATATCCAGGCCACATAGATGTCGGACCCGATGCTTACAGCGACAGTTTCATAGCAGGCTGGATAGGGATTACTGATGGGGATTGTACCAGAAGCAATGGTTCCCGCATCGGATATTCCAGTATGATACATGAAAGCATCGCTACCGGAGCGTGCTGAAAAAACGACGGCGGTCGTGTCGTTCTGACGAGTGATATCGAAGGACTGGATCGAATCGAAGGATCCGGTGATCTGGACCATATCAGACCAGGCCAGATTGCCGGTGGAGAGGATTCTCTGCAGGCAGAGGGATGGATCTCCGGGCATCATGTTCAACCAGGCGGCTATCAGGTCTCCAGTATTCACAGCAAGTAACTGTGGACTGAAGTCATTGTCTGTGCTTCCGCTGTTTACTTGGATCGGTGCGGGATAAACGAACTGGCGATTCCGGGTGATTCCCTGGATAAGGATGTGTGAAAACGATTCATCGGTGTCCCGCCAGATGACCATGGCCCGGCCAGACGAATCGATGTCGAGATCCCATTCCGGGATGCCCCCAAACGGTTCATATTCAGTGATGGCAACGGGCAAGTCCCAGAGTGGTTTCCAGTGGGCATCGAGCCACATGATTTCGAGCTGATTGGCGTCGCCGGACCGGCCGGCCCAGGATGCGACAATGGATCCATCGAGCGCTTGGACCGTTTTAACGCGCATCGCGTCTTGCAGGGAGTCGAATCGTCGGATGAAACTGGCGGGTTGTACGGGGGTAGCGAACGGGCAGCCCTGGCAATGGTGATGTCCTTCGCGATGATCGATCCAGGCCATCCGGAATCCTCCGTCTCCCCCCGAGTGCCGTGAAAACGCATGAGAAGTATACGAAAGTGTTCCGGGAAAACGACGAATGGGGATGCAGGTATCCCAGAGAGGTTGTCCGAGGTTGCCGAGGCGCTGCAGGGCTGAAACAGCCGTATATTCCGTCACCCAATCCAGTGCTACGCAGGCACCACCGACCGGACTGGTTTTGACGGTGTAGCCATTGAGCATTTCGAACGGGTTTTCCGAGTAAATAAGTTGCGGAGGACCGAAGGGATCCAGATCGGCATCAATGACATGGCACCCCAGATGGTACATGTCTTCGTAACTGAAAACGTAACTGATCAGGATGTTACCATTTATCAGCGTATGGACATTCGATAATAGAATGCCATTCGTATTGACGAGCTGGGTGCGGTCTCCTGTCTGCAGACAGACACCGGAATATTCCCAGCGTTGAGTATCCAGCCGGAAGGTGGTTCCATCGGAATCAACCCAGGAAAAAATGACGGCTTCATTGTCGACAAGGGTCATTCCAAAGTCTGTCTGATCAAAGGCGGTGTCGAGGTTGGCGACGCGCGGAGGATCCCAGAAAACGGTTCCATCTGAAGCGATTCGGGTAAAAAAAACATCATACGTGCCTGCCTGTGAGTTCCAGGCGGCGAAAATATTCCCTGAATCATCCGTTGCGATTCTTGCGTTCAATTCAGTTGCTGAACTCGAGGGCCAGGCGGGCCGGTCGGTGGGCCAGATCCTCGAGCCGGTTCCCGAGATACGTTGAAGGTATGTTTTCCGGGAGGACGCCCGGTTATCAGAAAATGCAATGACAGCTTCGTTTCCGGGAAGAGTGGCGAGTTGAACCGATGAAGATACTGCACCGGAGGGAGTCTGGTTCACTCGAATCGGGTTGGACCATACGGGTGTTCCGGTTACCGTGAATCGCTGGGCGTAAATGGCAGATGGATCATCAGTGGAAGTCCAGCAGACAAGACAATCGCCACCGGATAAGCAGGCGGCATCTGCATCCCATGATGCCGAATTGGCTGAAACGCGAACACCCGTTCCCGGCCATGAAGGTGTTCCCTCCGCAGTGAAATGCTGTATACTCAGACTGAGATTGTCATCATCGATGGAGACCCAAAGGCAATACCAACCACCGGTTGCATCCGGACAGAGCGCTCGGACTCCGTGGAATCCATCGCTTTCGATGCGATGTAACTCGAGCCGATGATCGAAGCGATTCCAAACAGCCGTTGACTGAAATGGATCAAATCCCGAAAAATCGGTAAACATTTCCGTATGCATCGATGCCCATACCGGGGTGGCCGGTATCAGACAGAATAACAGGAAGATTCGATGGAACCGGTGCTTCATCGTGTTCTCCTCCGGTAGTACTTTTATAAAACAGCACATTCGAACAATACGTTATCAGTCTAAGAGAAATTCAGCCGATCGTCCACCAACGTGACGAATGGAGTCTCCGGCTTGACTCTCCGGTATGTTTTATTGAATATGGAACAACCTGCTCTTCCGGTTTCAGAAAGGGTCAGGAGAACAGGCTGGGGATTCTATTTCTGAGCGAAGTGCCATGCATTCGCGTGCAAAGATGATCAGGATGGAGGTCATGTCATGCGGGAAAAAACGATTCTGGAAATGCAAAAGAACCATACGGTTCTCAACGAACAGTCGTTCGAGCCGGTGATTCTTCAGCGGGGATATGCCAATCGGACGCTGCATATTGATCTGAGCAAACGATCAATTGAGATCCGGCCGGTAACAGAGAGGATGAAGGAGTTATGGACCGGAGGCAAGGGTTTCGACCTGTGGCTGATGTTTCAGGAAATCGACGCGAACACGCGATGGGATAGCCCTGAGAATCCGCTGTGCATGTCATCCGGTCCGCTGGGAGGAGTCGCTTCGTTTCCGGGTTCAGGGAAAACCATTGTCACATCGATTTCTCCGGCAACGGAGTCCATTATGGATTCCAATGTCGGCGGGTATTTTGGACCCTATCTGAAATTTGCCGGGTTTGATGCGCTGGTCATCACCGGTAAATCGGACACGGATGTGAGCGTTTTTATTGATGCCACCCACGGTCGGATATCGATCGAAAAGACTCCGGATGAAGCTTTTGATGCACATGTGGTTTGCGAGCAGTTTACCGAAATGTATGCCGATTCCGAGGATGATAAACGCAACATTGCTGTCGTGGCTGCAGGGAGTGCTGCCGACCATGTATGGATTGGAGTTTTAAACTTTTCTTTTTATGACTGGCGCAGGAAAGTCACGCGGGTCAAACAGGCCGGCCGAGGCGGGATGGGGACGGTATTCCGGGATAAAAAGCTGAAAGCGCTGGTGATCAAGAATCAGGATTTTACACCGGCCTGGACGATTGTTGATCAGCCGTTTGTCGATGAATTCCGGATCCAGCCGGCAGCGACCTGGAAGCCGCTGGATCCGGCTGAGATCGAAGCGATTGCCGCCAAGTGGTCGAACGACCCGGAATATGTCATCGAGATGATGCAGGATATTCAGGATCGCGAACGGTATATTTCCCGAGAGGCGATCGATGAATTGAACCGGATTACCGGCGTTCCGAAATCCCGTCTGTATCATATCGCAACATTTTACGGGGCATTCACGTTGAGACCGGTGGGTGAATGTGTGATCCAGGTGTGCGTCGGTACGGCGTGTCATGTCAAGGGTGCCGCCCGGATCATCGAAACCTTCGAACGTGAACTGGGGATCTCCCGGGGACACACAACGGAAGACGGTCGATTCACGCTTGAGGCAGTGGCTTGCCTGGGTTGCTGCAGCCTGGCCCCGGTGGTCAAGATCAACGATGAAATCATAGGCAACGTCAAAGTTAGCGATGTCGCAGGCATCATCAGGAAACAACGGGGTGAAGGACGATGAAAACAACGGTGAATGATTTGACGGCGATCGCCGAGCGAATGGAAAATACACTGAAAACATATAAAGCGATGGTGATGGTCTGCACGGGGACCGGGTGCGTATCAACAGGTGGATTCCGGATCCGGGATGCGCTTCAGGAAATGCTGGTCCGAAAAGGACTGCAGAACGATTATCTGGTTGTCGGAACCGGTTGCAATGGTTTCTGTGCGGTAGGACCCATCGTTGTCGTTCAGCCGGAGGGTGTTTTTTACCAGAAAGTGCAGCCCGGTGACCTCGATGAAATCGTCACCGGACACCTGGTTCAGGGCCGGATCGTCGAGCGTTTGCTGTATACCGACCCCGTCACCGGACAAAAAAACCGCACAATGGACGATATCCGGTTTTTTAGCAAGCAGCAACTCATTGCACTTAGAAACAAAGGGATCATCGATCCGGAAAACATTGACCATGCTATTGCACGGGGCGCTTATCAGGCGTTGCGACGAGCGCTGTTCGACATGACACCCAGCGATATTGTCCGGGATGTGATCGCATCGGGGATTCGGGGTCGCGGAGGCGGCGGTTTTCCCACCGGC
>JAFGMN010000198.1 GCA_016927515.1 candidate division CSSED10-310 bacterium
CGTCATCCTCGACGTCTTCGGTCAACTCTTTTTCGCACCGTCCTTCAGCAGCTTCGATCAATACACGGTCGATGTGACACCCGGACTCCATACCATCATTGTCCTCCCCGAATTTACGTGGCCCGCCGGCGTCGGCAGCGCATCGAATCTCTGGTTCTACGCCGGTATGACCGACCCCGCCGTCACTGGTCTGCTCGGTAACTACGACGCCGTCCCATTCGGATGGGAATAATAATTTTTTGAATACCCCCCTCTCCCTGTTATCATACAGAACAGGGGGAGGGTTTTTTTATGAAATATCATGCACCATCATCGTTGACACACGATGCAGCATCTTGTCTGAAACACCCTGCAGCATCCGTTCTGGTTCGATGCCTGATCATTCTCTGCCTGGCTGGCCTGTGCCTGCCCACCGGCCACTGCACGACCGCTTCGGAGATCGAAATGGAACGGGTCTGCAGCCACTGGCTGCAATGGTACGTTCAAACAAACGGCCATTGGGCGACATCGACCGAACCGATCATCACCGAATCCATACCCATCGAAATGGACGGTCTCCTTCTGGGCCGCTCCTTTTCCATCGCTCCGGAAGGATACATCGCCGTACCGATCCTGAAAGAACTGCCACCGGTGATCGCCTGCTCCGAATCCAACGGAATGAACCCGAACGAATCCGGCGGATCCCCGCTATTGCTGAAAGAACTGCTACTCAACCGGATCACCCGTTTCATTTCCGTCTACGGTACAATCGAAGCGGCCCAGCCGGCAAACGGACCCGGGCTTTTCGACGCGGTCCACCTACACCAATGGGAGCTGTACACCGATCCGGATTTTCCAGCCCGGCTGAACCGGGGCGATGGTGGCGACATCACGCAGGTCGGCCCGTTGCTGTCCACGCGGTGGCATCAGGATGCACCTTACAATAATTTGTGTCCAGCCGGAGACGGCGGACGATGCGTCGTCGGCTGCGTGGCGACGGCGGCATCCCAGATTCTGGCCCATCACCGAATCACAGGCTCCGGCTCAGGAAGCCATTCCTATTACTGGAGCGGTGACACATCGTGCGGCAGCGCAACGGGCGGCGCAACCCTGTCCGCGACCTTTTCCGACGGATACGACTGGGCCAACATGCCCGACACCTGCACGAACCAGTCTCCGGCAGCGGCCCGGAACGCCGTAGCGGAGCTGTGCTATGAAGTGGGCGTCGCGTTGGATATGGATTACGGCTTCTGCGGTTCCGGCGCCAACACGTATGCCACGGCATCGGTTCTGCCCGCCTATTTCGGCCTCGCCGGCACGGCATCGGTCCGATACCGCAACGATTACACCGCCCAAAGCTGGTTCAACCTGCTGAAAACCGACCTGAACAAAGGCTGCCCAACGATTTATCGGTTCAGCATGTCCCAGGGGGGCCACGCCGTTGTGTGTGACGGCTGGAGAGACACCGGCGGCATCAACCAATACCATATCAATTATGGCTGGCAAAATACGTCGTACAACGATTGGTATTCCGTTGATCAGATCAATGGATCGGTGGACTGGACACAGGAAGCCGCCGTCGTCGGCCTGTCCCCCGGCTCCGCACCGGTCACCCTCGCCGTCGACATTTCCATGCCGTCACCGTTTTTTCAGGCCGGTGATGCCTGCTCCTGCACCACCGTCGTCACCAACAGCAGCGGCACAAGCGTGAGCGGTTACCCGCTGTTCGTTCTGCTGGATATCAGCGGCACCTACTTTTTCGCACCGTCATTCACCGGTTTCAGTTATTACGACCGGACCTTCCAACCGGGAAATACGACCATCCCGGTGCTGCCGTCATTCGCCTGGCCAAGCGGGTCCGGCGCATTCAGCAACGCGTACTGGTATGCTGCCGTGACCAACCCGTACATGACGTTTCTCGCCAGCAACCTCGATTCCTTCGCCTTCGGCTGGAATGGCGGCGGCGGCGGGAGCTGGACAACCATCAAGTCGGAAACATTCGAAGGCGATTGGCCGAATGCATGGCGGATTTACGTGGATAACGGCTACGCGGACTGTTACTGGAGCGATGTCAGTTGCTTCCAAAAAACGGGTAATTGGGCCTGCTGGTGCGCTGGCGCGGGCTCCCAGGCCCCGGCGGAATGCTCCTCATACGTGAATAATATGAGCACCCTGATGACCTACGGTCCATTCAGTCTGGCCGGTGCATCCGATGCCGAAATGGTGTTCCAATGCTATCTCGGCGTGGAAGCCTGCTCCACTGCCTGCGATTATCTCGGGTGCTATGCATCCGTCAACGGCCAGAATTACTACGGTTACAATTTCAACACATCCGGAAGCGACTGGCGGCAGAGCACACTGGACCTGACAAACGTCTATACCCTGGGCAACCTCTGCGGCCAACCCCAGGTCTGGGTGGGTTTCTACTTTAAAAGCGACTCCGGCGTGACACATTACGGCGCGTATCTCGACGATATCATCATTCGGAAAAAATAGACGGCTTCCAGCTCCCTATAACGATACCGGTCGGCAGAACGCATCCCGGGGCTGTTTCGGGGACAGCGTCCGGGACAATGGCCTGGAAACCGGCCGGAGCCATGCCGGAGATCGCATGGTGTCCGCCGGCCCGTATCCCCATTTGACGCCATCCATGCCTCCGCGGATATGCTGATAATCAGCACTCAACATCCCGCCATACGTCCAGAAATCATCGGCCCGGGCGATACCCGTATCCGGCCAGATACACGCGGGAACAATGTCGATCGCCACCATTCCCGTCGGAATATCCAGCACGCGGCAATCGAACGCCGCTGTCCACTGCGGCCAGAGATACCAGGCTCCCGCCAGATACGCCGCACACACCACCGGAACGGATGCCATCGGTTCACCGGCATTGTATATCCTGCACTGGACCCGAAACGGATCGCCTGGACTGAACCAGTCATTCATGACGATCTGAACCGACGGCGCTAATCCGAATCCGATCGCTTCACCGTGAAAACCCATATCCACAACGGCCGTATCGGGAACGGAATCCTGCCGCGTCGAGTAATGAGTCATAGAAACCTGCTGACCGAAAAACACGAACGTGCTCTGCGCCGCCGGCTCGCTACCGGCGTTCACGCAAGGGCTGTCCGCCGACTGCCCCGTTGCCGCGTGCGCCAGCCGGTATGCATCATCGGAGACTGGAACAAACAGCGGATCGGCAACCATATTGCCCTCCCCGGGAATCGGATTCTGAACATCGGAATACAGGATCAGCGGCTCTGAGCCCTGCATATCGATACCCTCAGGGATATTGCCGTAGACAATACTGTTGCGAATCATCGCGTTTCCAGCATTGCTACAGGATATCCCGCCACCCGTCAATCCCGAATTGTCCGCAACGGTGACGTGCCGGATGTCCGGTTCACACATCTGCACATCGATTCCACCTCCCGTCCCCGCTGATTGATTTCCCGTAATCAACGTATTGATTACCGTGGCGGACGCCTCGTACAGCGCCAGCCCGCCACCGTATTCCGTGGCCGTGTTACCCGTTATCCGGCATCCCACCACCTCACTGGCCCCTTCGGTATACATCCGGATGCCGCCACCTCGCTCTGCGCTGTTCCCACTGAACGTGCAGCGATAAAACTGCGTCGACCCCTCATTCACATACACACCGCCCCCCGCTTCGATGACGGTATTGTCGGAAAAACAACTATCTATCGCCACAAGCGACGATGTAACGCCGTACATCCCGCCACCGGCATCGCCACCGTTATTACTCCAGATATCACATGCCATGATCGTCGGATACGACTGGTCTACAAAAAGACCACCACCATAGGTACCGTAATTGCCGGTAATGGCACATCGACGGATTACCGGTGAAGCAAAATCGCCACAATCAATACCTCCGCCATACACCGCGGATCCACCGGTGATCATGATATCTGATATCGTGGCGGATCGGGTCATCCGGCAGATGATCGTGGAGGCTGTTTGTTCCGCATCGACAATCGTCACGTCCCTGCCGGCACCGGCCAGGTGAATGTCGTCGAACACGGGAATCGGCATCCGCTCCCCGGTGGTGGATGGTGAATAGGTGCCAGCGGCGACGTGAATGGTGATTCCCCGGGACAGATCCGGAGACGCCACATCCATGGCATGGGTGATGGATCGAAATGCCGTTTCCGGAGCCAGTCCGTCGTTGGCGTCGTCACCTGACGGCGAAACGAATATATCGGCATTGATTCCGTTACCCTCCCACGAACAATCCCGCAGATCGAAAAGATGAAGCGGGTGAACGTTCCGTTCATTTCTGAGCCCGTCGAAGGTATTGAACCGGGCCGAACAAACCGGAACGGACTCGCCCCTATAATAGATATCGCCGCCCACCGGTGCCTCGTTTCCGGAAAACGTGTTGCCGAGATCGTTTGCATTCCCGATAACCACACCGGCCATTCCCCACATGGCAATGGCTCCACCGGATTTAGGGCTTGTATTATCGGAAAAGACCGAACGCGTGATCATCGCCATCGAGTCCATCATCAAGATTCCGCCACCAGGACCGAAGGATTGATTGCGGGCAAACACGCATGCATCGACGGTAACCTGGGCATGCCGGCAGTCCAATGCATAACTTGCCTGGTTGTCTTCGAATACACAGGTCAACAGCGTAACCTCTGAATCTTCGAGGATGACGACGTAACCACCGAGAACCGAAGAGGGATCGGTGTCATTGGCCAGAAACGAGCAGTTCGTCATGACGACGTCGGAGTCCGTGACATTCAGCAGGATGCCCATTTGAAACAGTGCGCTGAGCGTATTGGATTCGAACGTGATGCGGGCGAGTTCTGCGTTGGATTGGTGAACATCGATGACACCTTGCTGAAACAATGTAACATTCAACCCTCTCAGCCGGAATCCCTCGAGTCTCGCGGTACCGGACTGCACATTTTCGATGGTGATTTTTGCATCGCACGCATTTTCGAAAATGCATTCCCCCCCCTGTCCGGCGCGCACGGTGATCGCTTTTTCACGGAAATCGAACGCTTCGCAATACACCCCCGGATCGATCTCCACAGTATCACCGGCATCCGATGCATCGATGGCATCCTGAATTCGGGCATACTCCGACGGAACATACCGCGTGACCGCCCAGGCAGCTGGAGACAGCCACACACCAAATACCAGGAGTGCGACAAACACATAAAAACAATTCTTGCCTGAAATCGCTATCTTGCGTGGAATCGCCAAATAAAACATGGGATCATCCTCCTGTATTCCACCGGTAATCATCTCGAAACCCACCCAAAATCCTCCCGGCTTGTCCTGTCATGCGTCATCAAAAGCATCGCATCCCTTCACCGGTTAGGCAAGCAGCCACAGCTAAAAAAAGCGCGGGTCAGAAACACCCGCGCATCATCCATCATGAAGAACCGGATCGACGTTTATTCGCCGACGGTTTCAACGGCTTCGCCGGCCGCTTCCACCGCTTCGCCGGCCGCTTCCACTGCTTTGCCGGCAGCATCAACCGTTTCGCCCACTGCATCAACAGCGTCACCGGCCACATTGGCAGCTTCACCTGCAACAGCACCGGCTGCGTCACCAACGGTTTCACCCGCTTCGCCCGCAGCGGCGTCGACTTCGGCAGCAATCGATTCAACGGCTTCCTCGGCCGCTTTTTCGGTCTGAACACGGGTTCCCGTCAACATGATTTCGGAGACCGCGTAGATTTCATCGCCGCCCCGGGCTGACAGCCGAACATACCGGGCTTCAACCGGTTTCACAGCCCAATCGGAAACCCATTCCGCATGATCTTTCACGGTGCTGACGGTATCCATGCCTTCCGTCATTTCACCCATGGCCTCGGTCACCGTCGTCCAGGCAGCAAACGACGCACCGTCCTGGGATGTTTCCAGCACGTAATCGTCGTTGTTGTCCACCTGAACGGTCACACCGTCCAGGATGTATACCGCGCCCAGGTCTACCACGAAGAAGACGTCGGAAACGCCCCAGTGCACACACGCCGGATCGTTATACGCGACTTCTTCGGTCGCCATGGCTCCATCGATCAGCAGAGACGGAGCATTGTTGAACTCGCCGCCGTTTCCGTTGACCGAAACCGGAGCGATTGTTTCCGCCGACGCGACGACAGTCCATCCCGCCAGCAAAACACATGACATCATAACCACTAAATTTCTGAATCCATTTCTCATAATTCAACCTCCTCGTTTGAGACAGGCGGCATGCTAATCCTGTTTCGAAACAAGATGCAAGAGGGTGCCGCGCAAAGAGTGAAACTTTTGCGCGGTTGAACCGTGTATCCCGCCGATGATGCCGATGAAAACAAGCACAGAAACAGAAAACGAAAAAAACATGTCGTTTACGCGACAAGGAGGCAACCGATGAAACCATGTGAAACACGCAAAAAACCACTGAACCTCGTGGGATGGCTTGGATGGATCCTGATCACCGCGGCCCTGATCTGCGGACATGCTGGCGCCATTGAATGTGACGATCCGGGCCAGGGAGCTCTTCGGGCAATCCTCAGCGGCACAGGTGACAGCGATCCCGTTCTGTTAGATCTTCCCCTCGACCATACCTCGGTCACCGCTCGGGTGACAGGATTTCTGGCCCGAGTGGATGTCACCCAGCTCTTTACGAATAACCGGAACGAAACGCTGGAAGCCGTCTACGTGTTCCCATTGCCGGACATGGCCGCCGTGGACGCTATGACGATGATCATCGGCGATCAGACGATCCGTGGGATCATCAAAAAACGAGACGAAGCCCAGGCGCTGTATGAACAGGCCCGGGTTGACGGCCGGACCGCGGCCCTGCTGACCCAAGAACGGCCCAATATTTTTACACAGGCCGTCGCGAACATTCTCCCCGGTGACCGGATCGAAGTTCGCATCAGCTATGTACAAGATCTCCAGTACGACCACGGCGAATACGAGTTCAATTTC
>JAFGMN010000199.1 GCA_016927515.1 candidate division CSSED10-310 bacterium
CGGTGATGCGCAATCGGGACTGGAATTTACCTATCATTCAACCGACACAATCCAGGAACGGAGACGTGATACCGGGCGCTGGCTTCACGGGGCGTGGCCGGGGTTGACCCGGATCTGCTTTGTTTCCCGCAGCCTGCAGGACACGATGTGCCCATCGCCTTGGTTCCTGGGTCATTCGGCCATCGAACTGGCTTCCGGAGCCGACCGTACGTTCACCCTGCATCTGCAGCCCCTCGATTCCCGAAAAGAGCTTCCGCAGGTTCAAGCAAACAGCGGTGGATTGGGCATCCGGCTGATACCCGGTCCGGCTCTTCCCGTCAACGAACCATTGATCATCGCGATCCACGGCGGTGTCCCGCCGTTCACCGTCGATGGTCCCTATGTGACACCAGCAAAACCAACCACAGCACCCGATTGCATAACGACAACACTGACTGCTCCCGGTGAACACGTTGTGACGGTTCGCGATAGTGCCGGAGCGACCGGCAGTCTCATCCTCATGGGGCTCAAACCGGTAGATGCGTTGATGGAACGACGCACGGACTTCATTCTGGCCAACCAGGTATTCAATGAAACCGGTCATTCCCTGAGCGGTGCTATCCTGTGCTGGAACAACCGGACCGGGAAGGTGCTGGCGATTCCCAATGACATGTGGGGGTCCGGTGGATACGAAGGCGGTGTGACCGATGCCCAGTTTATGGCGATGAAAAATGTGTTTCAGCCGGATCCTGCAGAAATTACCCGGCTGGAAACCTACATCGAGCACTGGTTGCTGGGCGCAATTCAGGATACGGAGACGTTCGGTGTTGCCTGGATGGTAACGCAGCCGGAACGAACTGAACGAGGCTATAACTATATCCATGTCTTGAATCTTTATGACGCGATGGCACGCGCATCGTCGGTGTGGCCCGATCTGTTCCGGCATGATCCGGAACATTATCTGCAACTCTGGTTCAATACATTCAAAGCCTATAATGGCCGCAATGTCCGATTTCGCGACCTGGGATTGATGGGCCGCGGCAACATGACACGCATGCCGCCGTTGTTCCGGCGTCTCGGTCGCGAAATGGAAGCATCTGAAATCGAAGAGGAAATCCATAACTGGGTGGAATATTGGGTAGCGCCGCCGGCGTTCCCCTACGGCAGCGAGCTTTTTTTCGACAACACAGGGTATGAAACCGTCGCTCTCTATTGCGAATACGATCTGAGAACATGGAAGAATTTAACGGTGGAACAAATTGAGGCACGGAAACGCCTGATCGAACAGACAATTAGCGTTACGGAAGCCGGTCGCGGCCGAGCCCCCGCATGGTTCTGGAACGATTCGGATCAACGTTGGTGGGACGCTGTACGCACATCACCCCAGTATGATGCGTTTACCGATTTTGGCGAGAATTGTCATCATTACATGACCGGATTGAATGGATACATGCTGCTGGATCTTTATGATCGCGGATACAACCGGGATGAACCGGCACCCATCGGATTCAGTGGATTGCTGGCCCATCTGGGCCGGATCACCGAGTCGGGATTCGCAGGCATGTGCAGCTGTCCGGATCCATCCAGTGATAATTACGGCTTGAACCAGTTTTCGGGTGATGTTGGACTGGGTTTATGGGGAGGATTACTCGGTCTTCGCTGTTATTATCTCGACGATCCGGATGCCGGGTTTGTGTCTCTGGGCGGTCGGGTATCAGCTGAAGAAAACGGGGATGTGACGATTCGACCGTGGTCCGGGATCGATCACGCGCTGCGCTGGATGGTGGATGGTGACGTGAATGTGGATACGGAAGGACTGGTGATTCGTTCTGTCACACGGGCGAAAAACGGGGACCGGTGGATTGTCAAGCTGGCTAACCCCACCCGTGTGGAGGGGCGCAGCCGGATCTGCATCACCGGCCTTCGGGATGGCACGTGGTCGGTGACCTGGAGGGGGAAAAACGGGCACTTACTGGATTCAAAGCGCCACACACTGGAAACGGGTCCACTGGAAATCGAACGAATCGTCGCTCCCGGAGCGGAAGGGGAATTGGTTTTGGCCCGGGAGAATGTCAGTGGCGACGGATCCGATGGATCGTGATCATACCACCTGCCAGGACCAATGCGATTCCCAGGAATAACGGCGATGTCGCCGGAACGGGTTGCACGGAGATATACGGAATCGCCTCCACCAGGATATCGTCCACGAAAAATTGGGGTGTCGTGGTGTCTCCACCTTCGATGGATAGCGACGTGAAAGTCGTCATCCCAGGATCGGCCGGAATCGTGAACATTCCGGGCATATACGGTTGATATTGAATCTGCATGGTTGTTCCGGATTCATTGACCGTCATGATCAGTTCACGCCAGCCGGTCTGCCTCGGCACCGTGGAATCGATCCACGCGGAGCCATTGTAATATGAGTAATTGGTGGGCGTTGTCTCATTTCTGACACCCAGCATCCGGATAACGCCGCGCTGATTATCGTTGGTCATGATCATGAAGAAATTCGATGTTTGGACCGAAGCATCGTCCCAGAACTGGAGACTGAGGGAGCCTGTATGTTCCACGGACCCGAAATCCCGAAGCAGTGTACCCCGCGATGTGTTGTTGATCAGACCGTAGCATGCCGGTTGGCTATAGGGAATATGCGCAAAATTGACATCAATGCCTCCCCAGCTGTCCCATAATCCCGTTGTTCCCGGATCGGCATCGCAGCGATCGAAGAAGTCCGGTTGAAGAACCAGTGCAAATGGATTAAATGCCACACCGTCCGTGCCGATAAACGAGATGGCGATGTTTCGTGGATCCGGTCCTGTTGTGATGCAGGGTCGTTCCTGAATATTCCAGCCGGAGGTCAGGAGCGCATCGGAAGTTGTCGTGTAACCCTGGTTCATGATTGGGTGAATGTACAGTTCGGGCATACCGCTCCGCGAATCCGCCCAAACGACATACAGGCTGTCTCCATCGGCGTCGAATGCCATCTCGGGACCATGTACTTCCATTCCGGTTGTCGACATGGAGTTGAGTGCGTAGGGCGTGCTGGATAACAGCGTGGGTTCTGTCCAGTCGCCATTGTTTTCATGGTTGTACCAGATGGTTCTTGCCATCGGATCGGGATCGATGTAAGCAATCGCGACGATCAGATCACTGCCGACGTAACTGCCGGTTACCGCGATATCCGGATCGAACCAGCCTATGGTGGAAGCGATGGGTAAAGGTTCATGTTCGACTTGAAAGGTCAGGACATCCGTATTGCTCCAGCTTCTCTGGATGACGACATCATAATAGCCGGTAGAAGTATCGTGTCGATCAAAAATGATATACACATAACCACTCTCATCGGCGGCCAATTGAGGATGGGCATATTCAATGTTGGCGGAACCGCCCAGGATGGTTTCTCCGCCGCTCCATGTTTGCGTTGCGACATTGAATTCATTGATCAGAATCTGATTGGCATATTCGATGGCATAGACGAGCCGATTTCCCGCCATGACCATGCTGACGACGCCCCCGGACATTGCATTTGAAGAGAACGCCGCCAGATCGGTCACCGAGGGAATAGCAGGCAACGTTGTCACATTGATATCGGCCGGACAAAAGCTGAAACTCCCCGGTGTACTGGTGTTCATTGCCAGCATAAACAGGCTGCTTGTTGTCCATGAAGTACGGTGAATATGCGCGAAGTCCATGTTTTCTGTGGTATATCCGACGTGCATTCGATAATTTGTTGACGGTTCAAGGCTTCCCGCCATCATCACCGTTCCCAGAATCTGATTCGGACCGAGCCGGTTATCCACCCAGGCGGCATGAAGATTACCATTAAAGTCAAATTCTACGTGCGTGTTGGCCTGACCGGCAGTCCTGGCATTGTCATCGACCAGCAGGACTGGATCTTGGGAGAACGGGATCGATGCGTAGGTAATCGATGGAACAGTAAGAAAACAGAGAAACAGGAACAGCAGAACACCGCTTGTGTATTTCAATTGTAACTGTGTGTTCATGGTTTCTTCCTTTGGAAAAGAGGTTTACCTGATTCGCCGAATGGTCCGGATCATGCCGTAACTGAGGGATACGATCAGGAGAGCCAGAGCTGCCGTCGATGTTGCCGGGATCGGCTGTTGTTCGACGGGCACAGCACTGACCTGAATATCATCGACATAATACGGATACATATCGTCTCCACCGGCTATGGAAATGCGTGTAAACGAAGTAAAGGTGGGATCCGTTACGGTTTCCGTTTGACCGGGTGAATACTCAATCGTCATTGCCAATCCATCGAAGGCGTTGACGGTCATCGACACGTGATGCCAGCCCACGAATCGGGGTGCCGTTGTCCAATCAACCCAGATGAAGCCATCAGTGGAATACGCATAATTGGTCGGCGTGGTCTCATTGCGGACACCCAGCATCCGGATAACACCTTTTTCATTGTTGTTTTCCAGCGTGACAGCGAAATCCGTTAGATTGTTGGAGGGATCATCATAGAAATACAAATCGACGCTTCCGGTCTGTTCCACGGTACCGAAATCGCGGATCAGTGCGCCTTTCATGGATTCGGATACCAGGGCGTAGCATTGAGGCGGAGAGTGATAGGGGGAAGATGCCGGGCTGATACCGGCATAGCTGTCCCAGAAGCGGCTCGGATCACCGTCACAGGTGTCAAAAAAAATCGGCATCGAGGCGAGTACGAATGGACTCGAACTGGCACCGGAACTCCGGATATACGCCACCGCGAATTGGCCCGGGTCCGTTCCTGTGGCGATGACCGGGGGCTCGAGGATATCACTTTCATTGGATGTCAACTGCTGTTCGGGCACGAAAAACGACCCGCCGTCATAGCTCACAGCGCCGAAAATCTCATCGAACCCGCCCGTTCTACCGTCAGCCCATACCGTATATAGGGTTATATCATCGGATGAAAAGGCTGCCCGGGGACCGAGAATCGGCGTACCGGGAGCTGATAAACTGAACGTGGTCTGTGAGCCGTTCCAGATATCCAGCGACCAATCCTGTGCGTGCGACATCCAGCAGACCAATTCCGTGGATGTTGAATTCGGATCCACGAAAACCAACGCCACCCGGTCAGCGCCCTGAACAGCGCCGGTGCCTGTGGCGGCAAGATCGGCATTATACGGACCGTTGGTTGTTACCGATAACCAGGTTTCGATCTTCCAGTAATTGATGTCACCGGGATTGAGTGATTGCCGGACGATCAGACTGTGTTCGCTTGCCGGTATATAGTAATTTTCGTAGGAAAGATAAAGGTAATCGTCGGTGCTTTTCGCCAGCCGTGGATTGACGAGCATCCTATCCGGAAATGGTGAAATGATGAATTCGGTCACGTCCCAGGTATCGGATGAAGGCGTGTATTTTCTCAGCACGATGTTGGGATCGCTTTCCATAACATAGATGATCCCGTCACTCACGGCGATGACATCCATCTGGTTTCGGACGAGGGCCGTCGGCGTCAGCGGTGTAACAGCTTTGTCAATCACTGTGACTTGATTAGGCAGTTGCGTCAGATCCCAACGGGCCATGCAGCCGATCAGGTTGGGCACTGTCGTTTCAACGCCGAACAGGTACATACCGCTGGTATCCGCCGCGTTCCGGGTGATAAATGGAATGGAGTGATTGTTCGATTCGGTCCCATGCAATCCTCTAAAAGGAAGCTTGACTGTCCCGTTCGGCTGAACGAACGTGCCAAAGATATGCAAGTTGGTCGTCCGGCTGTCTATCCAGGCGCAATGAAGTAAACCGCCCGTGTCGAAATCGATATCGACCGATGACTGCGGAATCGATTCAAATCCTTCTTCTACAAGTCTCAGTTCCGGCAGCGAAAAAGTAAACCGAGCGGAAACCGTACCGGTGATAATACCCGATGTTGCTCCCTCTAGAATACACAGTAATCCAAACAACCAGCGTGTACGTGATCTCATGTTGTCCCCCGTTACGTTTTTGAAAATCTCCAAAAGCTGAAAATTCCCGCTTGTATTTTATTGTAAATAAGAAACCGCTGAATCGTCAATGGGTGAAACACCTGTGGATCAAACGCCAATAGATCCAAGCGCGTCGGATCCACAAGGGATAAGGCGGCCGGCATCACTGGAACGATCAGATGATCCGGATCAGTAGCTGCGGGTTCTGCGCACCAGTATGCCGGCACCCAAAAGCAACACGATGATGCCGATGGGTGAGAGGATGGGTACAGGCGGAGGCCCGGAGATGAGGGGGTAGGTTTCGACGCGGATGTCGTCGACATAGTAAGCTCCGGTTCCTCCCGTCATCTCCATGGACACGGAAGTGAATCCTGTGAAGCTGGGATCGATAGGAGCCTGTGCCAGGCCGCCGCCGTATAGACTGATGGACATTGCCAGTCCATCGTTATTGACGTTCAACCGGAATTCATGCCACCCCAAGGTCCGGGCAGCAGCTCCCAGATCATACCAATTCACACCGTCGGGAGAATATGCGTAGTTGGTTGGTGTCGTTTCATTCCGTACACCCAGCATCCGGATGACGCCTCGTCCATTATCATTTTCAAGAGCGATGTGAAAATGGTCGGGCGCCAACGTATCGAAAAATTGGAATGTAACCGTGCCCTGCTGCTCGATCGCTCCGAAATCGCGCAGCAGTTCACCTCGGGATGGAGTGAATTTATAGGAATAGTCGGGGCTGACAAATTGCTCGCTTGAGATGGACACACCGGCATACGCATCCCAGTAACCAGTCAATGCAGGGTCTACATTGCACGAATCGAAAAATGTGGCACGGGTCAGCAGAAGGTATGGATTGATGAATGTTCCGGTGTTACGCGTGTAGGCAATGGCAATATCGCCGGGTTCGGGGCCCGTGGTGAGTTGCGGTACGCCGTAAATGCCTTCAATTCCAATGCCGATCTGAACTTCATTTGATGACAGCATTGTGACGCCGCTGTCGTAACTCATATTGCCGTAAATTTTATAAATCAGGTCCCGGTTATCGGACCAGATAATGTACAGGTCATCGTTAGCGTCGAATGCGATATCGGGTCCTTCCTGCTGAATTGTGGAACTCAGAGACGAGCTGATATCATAGGGACCCGACCCGCTGAACGGTGGGATTGGGACAGTGGCAGTCCAATCGAAGTTGGGTTCCATATCTCCGATAATCTTCGTGACAGTGGAAGACGGGAACGAATAGGCGACGGCCACTTTCAGTGTATACAATCCATAATCACCGGTGGCGGCCACAGCGACATCGAATCCGGCACCTTCCGAATCGTTATTGATGAAACGTTCCTCTGTGAATCCTGCTGAAACGTTGTAGGGTAGATTGGATCGCCGAATCCGGGCTTCGGATATGAACAGATTGTTGTTGTACACACTGTATGTCAGGTAAATGTATCCCGCATCATCCATCGCTAACCGCGGATTACTGAACGATTCTTCAGACGAGATCGGGGAAATGACCGTTTCTGTCTGCCAAATCTGAACCTGCTCATCCATGGCGTTCAAATAAATGTTGGGATATTCATGGTATGCATAAAAAATAAAAAACCCTCCGCAGAGAACCTCGAAACTTTCTGCATTGGGAGTCGATAACATGATACTGCTGCCATTGACCGGTGTGGGAATGGCGGGAAATCCTGTTGTATCCATATATCCGGTTACACAACTGAAATTGGTTCCAAATGTATCCAGGCCGCCGAAATTTACTCGGTTTGTGTAATATGAGCTGGGCAGTACGAAGGGGAAGATGTGGGCGTTGCCTTCAATGCCCAGATACGCCCGGTACGAATCGGTCAGCGTGTTATCAGCCATCAATGTCCGAGCATAAATGTGCTGAGTCCCGGTCCTGTTCTCAGTATAAACAACATGCACATGACCGGAACTATCGAATGTGACGGACGTGTTTAACTGATCATTGGCCTGAAATCCGGGTTCGACCATCAGGATCTCCGGTCGCTGGATATTGAACGCCCACACGCTGCAGATCGAAACCCAGCCAATGCACAAGATAGTGCTGAAATGAACACTGCGAATCATCATCACATTCCTCCCCAGAAAAAACGAGTACACATTGTATTACAAACCCCGTTTTGTATGATTCTATCGGGGAGATCGATGGTATGTCAATGCGCAAAACGCCAGGAATTACCTGCGCCGACGTCGGTGGATCAAGCCTCCGATGCCAGCCAGTGTCGCCAGGATTCCCAATCCGGATACCGCCGGCGTGGTCACCGGTCCGATGTCCGATTGAAAGGCTTCTATACGGACATCGTCGATGAAATACGGCGAAGTATCTGTCCCACCGGCAATCTCCAACGTCGTGAACTTCGTTAACGAATCGGCGGTTCCGACAACGGAACCGGGACTCACCTCAATGGTCATCAGCAGTCCAAAATCATCGATCGTGAAAACGATTTCATGCCAACCCACGGACCGGATACCGCCAAGTGACTGCCAGGTCACACCCCCGTCCATCGAATACGAATAACTCGTTGGTGTCGTTTCATTCCGTACACCCAGCATCCGGATGACGCCTTTCTCGTTGGAACTTGAAACACCGGCATAGAAATCATCCTCCGGCAAAATCGAACCGGAATCGTAAAATTGCATCGAAATACGGCCTTGATATTCCACCGATCCGTAATCCTTCAACAAAGTACCTTTTGCTCCACCCAGCCGATAACAGGCCGGTGCACTGTAGAACAGGCTGCTGTAGACCGACACATTTGCGGCACTGGTCCAATACATGGAGGGGCTTCCGTCACAGAAATCGAAGAAAGATGCACTCGAATAGAGAAGACAAGGTACTGAATTGGTACCGTTTGTTCGAATATAGGCCAGGGCGATATCCCCCGGATTCGGTCCCATGGTCAGATCGAATGCTCCAACGATCTCGCTGATTCCTGCAGCAATCTGCTGGTCGGATGATCCGAAGGTCGTTCCGCCATTGCTACTGATATTACCGAAGAATTCCTGATACCCGAGCTGGTTGTCTGTCCAGACGACATAAACAGAATCGGCTGCATCGATCGCCACCGCCGGCCGCTCAAAAGTCAGACTCTCGCTGGTATTGCTGTTCAATGCCGGGATCGAGTTTCCACCCCATGTCGACATCGTCCAATCCATATTGTTTTCCGTCGTGCAAAAAATCTCTTTCGAAGTACCGACCTGATGGACAATGTAAGCGATCGATACTTTCAGATCCGATGGATACGCTCCCGATACCGCGATGTCGGGAAACAGCATATCCGACGGAGATCCATTGATATACCGTTCGTTTAAGAGCGGAGATGTTACGTCGAACGGATTCGAGGATCGACGTGCAATCAGGGAATAGGATGGTGTTCCGCCGTACATCTCTTTGTCGTAAACGAGGTAGATATAACCAGCTGCATCCATTCCCAGTCGCACATGCCGGAAACGGTAGTTTGCTGGCGCTGTTACTTGCAAATGATTGACAACCCAGGTTTTACTCGATTCGTCAAAAAGACCCAGAAACAAATGATCGACTGAGGCCATTTTATACGCATATACGATGTAACCCCCTCCGCCGATCATGTCGAAATCCTCAATACTCGTGGCATCGAATCCCGGATTGGATGGCAGATCCGTCATGTCGGGACTTCCCGGTAGATAGGAAAGATCATACACCACGGTTTCGAGAGAATGGGGTGTTATTGATGAATTAATCGTAAAACCATACATGTGATTCGCGCTCAACGCACGTTTAAAAACAAACGGCAACAGGTGTGTCTCGGTTTCCAGACCCCCATAACAGAAGTAGGAGTCTGTCTGGCCGCCTGAAACAAGTGCAGAGCACCCAACCATGTGAATAACCGAGGAATATCGGTCATCCTCCCAGACAGCATGAGCATTTCCGAAAACGTCGAAGGCCACATGTGGATTGGCATGATAGTCATCCTGATAGGGAACTTCCACAAGACATAACTCCCCACGTGGGAAATTAAATCCGGCAGCATCAGCCGCATCGCTCAAAAACAGGCATATCACGATACCAAATCCCAATAGTACCCGGCGTTTCATTATCTGTCCTCCCTTGTCCATCTTTTTAAACACCACAATCCAATTATCATAAGCGACAATGCATCGGTGATCAACGGTGACAATGCAGAAGCGCGTGGATCAACGGGAAGAGGATCGGATCAAACGATTTTTACCGCGGGCGGCGCAGCAGGAGATGACCGGTTATGGCGATGATGAGGATTCCCAGAAAACCGGGGGATATCGCGGGAATGACCGGCGGTTGTCCACCCATTGCATACACTTCGACCTGGATGTCATCCACGTTGTACGGTGGCGTAGCATCCTGACCATCGATCTCCAACCGCGTGAACGACGTGAACCCCGGATCAGACACCGTCTGAAGAACTCCCGGATATGTCTCAATCTGGAATACCGCTCCCGATGCCGACACGGTGATAACCACATGATGCCAACCCAGACTCCGGAAGTCCGGCAAACTCTGCCAATTCACGCCGTCAGGCGAATAGGCATAATGGGTCGGCGTCGTTTCATTGTGCACGCCCAGCATGCGGATCACACCCCGCCCATTTGCATTCTCCAGTATGATTGTGAAATCGGCAGTCGACATTGTGTCGTAGAAGAATAGATCCACAATGCCTTCCTGCTCGATGCCGCCGTAATCCCGTACTAATGTTCCCCGTGTGTTGTTTTCCGTTAACGCATAGCTCGCGCCTGAAAACCCATGGTAATTCGATGCGTCAATGACGACACCACCATGCGCATCCCAAAACAATGCCGGGTTACTATCGCATGAATCCAAAAACTCCGGGTTTGACACCAGCGCATACGGATTGAAAAAAATATCAGCGTTTCGAATGTATGCCACCGCTTTATGCCCCGGATTCGGACCCAGTATCAGACGAGGTGCTTCCAGAATTGAATCGCCGACCGGCAGAAGCTCGGTATCAATCCCCCAGGACATGCCGAGATCATAACTCGTATCCCCATAGAGACTGGCTTTGTATCCAACGCGATTGTCCGCCCATACGACGTGCAGATGGCGGTGGAATGGACAATACTGCGCATCGATGCCCCGATTGACAATCGACACGGACGCGCCAAAAACATCATTGACCGTTGTCGGTGATGTCAACGGAATGAATCCCGGCGTCATCCAGTCTCCATTGAATTCAGTCACACACTCGATTGGTTGAAGCGCTGGATCGGGAAGCACATAGAGAACCGAGACGAACAAGTCCCCGGTCATCAGCGATCCGGTAACGGCCAATGTGGGATAAAAAGCACTGAAATCATGCGTGCTGATAATATGTGCCATATGAAAACCGCTGGAGAAATCGCCGGCATTGACCGATCGCCGAACGACCAGTTGATACTGATCGAGGACGAAATCATATTGATCGTAACAGACATAAATGAAATTCTCGGCATCGACGGCACAATCGAAGTGATTGAGCGACCCGTCGGGAGGAGCGGGGATCGTGTATTCCGAGTCCCATGTCAGCGTTCCCAGTTCAACGCCTCCAAAGCGCAGATCCGGTGCGCTTTCATATCCGTAATTGATTCGGCTCAAAACAGAGATTGCCTTCATGGCATCCAGTGATGGTGATGGACCGGGAAAAATCGATAATGTCGAGGGCAGAACCGAAACGGGGAGTCCGGAGAGATCATACTGGCCGAGGGCCAGTGTATTCAAAACGGTATTGTAACTGAGAACGAACATATTGTCAGGAAAAGCCATTGAGTCCAGGATGGCCGGTTCGACATAGTCGTTCGATGGGAATCCGGGATACGCCCAATATGACTGCAGATGATCGCCGCTCAGCAAGACCGTGTTTCCATAGGTCTGCGATGCACTGTCACGATCATCCTTCCAAACGAAGTGTACATTTCCGCTCGAATCAAAGCGGCAATCAAGATCGTTTTGCGTGTTGGGATAATACGGTGCTTCGACCAGTTCGATCTCGGGTCGGGCAAACCCAAACCCTGCATGACACACCGAAAGCGATCCACCGATTATGATTTCGATACCAGCGAAAGCAATTAAAATAGACCACCGCATCATGTGTATCCTCCCTGGCAGGGATGAATGTGATTCAGACTCGGCCGCTTTTCTTTCTATTGTACTGTGCCTTGACCGATCCGTCAAAGCAAGATGTCGCCAGCGTTTCAAATGCTAGCGTATCGTTGGCTGGTGCTAGTAGATCGTTGGCTGATGCCAGCGAGTGCAGAAATCGGAGGAACGTAAAAATCGCTTGGACTAAAAAAAAAAGCGCCCGGACAACCGAGCGCTTTCAAAAAAATCAATGGATACGGCTTATTTTTCGCCTTCCACAACGACGATGGGGCACAGTCCGCCGCCTGCGGAAATGTTGATCACAGCGGCTTCAGATGTCCGGCACATGCCGCCGGCATGTTTTCCGCCGAACGCATAGTAGTTCTGGTTCAGCTTCTTGCTTTTCCAAACGAGTCCCTGGGTCACTTCCGGCAATTCCATTTCAGGGATTCGCACGAATTCCTGTGCCACGTATTTCTGGTTGGTTGTGGCTGCCAGCTGGATGGTTTTCTCCCATTCTGCCTGGGTATTCACCGGTCCGACACAGACGCCTTGACCGCCGTAGAGGTCCATGGGTTTCAATACCATGCGCTCCCGGTTGGCGCGGACATAATCAAACAGATCAACCATGTTTTTACCATTCATATCAAGGGTCTTCCGCTGTGTCATCAGCCGCGTCCAAGGCACGCAGTTGATCACGACTTCACGTTCTTCCGGTGTATACAGTTTCATGATCTGGGGATCCTGCAGGTGTTCCAGAAGGCTCTTGATGGCCGCCAGAAGCGACCGGATGGAGTTCACGCAGCAGAAAGCGCCATCGGCATATGCACGACGCAGGGGTTTGATATCATCCCATACTGCGGTCCAGTTCTGAATCCAGCCGCGGCGATACAGGATATCGATTTCCATCCCGCTGGGCGTGACTGCTTTTCCATTCCGGTAATCGATGGTTTGCGGTGTAGCGAATTCACAATTGAAGCCCTGGCGTTTAAAATCTTCGACAATCAGCAGAAATTCCGGGTATGTCGCGCCCTTGTCGGATACAATGGCGATGTTGGGAAGCACTTTTTTCCCGCCCCATTCCCGGTATGCACGGAGCAGGTTATAGTGAATTTGAGGGATGAATCGGTCGGAACTCATGTAGTATTTTTTCCGAAGTTCATCCATGACGGGGCTCTGCTCGATAATCTCGGTCTGCACATCGCTATACATCGGTCCGCCAGGCGAGTCGGTATTGAACTCGATAAATTTGATGCTGTCGCCCTCGACAAAGGCATCGTTCCGAGTGATCCATACCCGGCGCTTTGTGCCTGTTTCTGCCTGAACGAGTTCCGTTTCCCGCTCGGTGAGATTGAATATCGGTTTAAATTTATCGTCGATAAAATACAATTCAGTGACTTTTTCCAGGACATTCATGATGTGGTTGGAAACGCGCTCGACTTCGTCCATCTGACGACGGGTCATGAAATACGGCATGATGAATACCGGAAACGGTTTTCGAACGACATCATCGCCTTTTCCAACGTTAATGACGCAACCTCTTTCATGGAACTGCCGATTGGCATCATCGAGAATTTCCTTGACCGGAGTCGCCGGTGAATCCATTTTTTCCACGATTTCGCGGAATTCCTGATTAATCTTGTTGATTCGTGCATGATCCGACATAATACTTCACTCCTCTCACGTGAAAGATTGAGCCACAAAGGATTTTAATTATATCTTCAGCAGTTCTCCCGCGTCAACGCGTATCAGCCACATGTCGTCAGCTTCCCGTCAGCCCACCAGGTCGATCGTGACAAGACATGTCAACTCTGCAAATGTGACGAGTTGGTCGATTGGAAGATACTCGTTGGCAACATGAAAAGCCGTATCGTCACCCGGTCCGAATGCAACCGCAAGAATACCGTGCTGATTCATTCCCTTGGCAAACGTGCCACCGCCTAATCCGAATGGAACAGGATTCAAACCGAAATCCCGCGCATTGGCCTGTATGGATCGAACCAATACGTTATCCGGGTCGATAGCATGCGGGAGGGAACTATTACCGAGGGCCAGTTCGAAATCATCCGCAACCTTTTCAGACAGCGCTTTCAACTCGCTCCGAACATTTTCAGGTGTCTGGCCGGGGACGATCCGGATATCGATATCCACGCTGCACTCATTGGGAACACTGTTTGCTGCAGAGCCACCATGGATTTCACCGACGTTGACCGTGCAGTGTCCAAGGATCGGATCGGGTGTGTGGACCAGTGTATATGTTTCCAGAAGCACCAGAAAGTGTGCCATTTTGTTGATTGCATTCACGCCCAAATGCGGTGTCGATCCATGCGCCTGAACGCCTTTTGCCGTCACCGTGACAACCATGCGCCCTTTTTCGGCGACATCGATTTTCTGCATATTTTCACCAATATCCGGAATGATCGCAAATGTCGGATTAATCAGCTTCTCTTCCATTAAATAATGAACACCATAATCGATCCCATCAGGATCCCCTGCTTCCTCATCCGACATTCCGGCAATTTGCAATTCACCCTGCAGACCCTCGTCGCCGATGACCTGTTTCATGATTCGCGCAGCCATCATCGCCGATACCAGAGGCCCCTTGTTGTCCAACACTCCACGGCCATAGACCACCCCGTCCTTTTCGATCATTTCGAACGGGTCCGAATTCCAACCGGTTCCCGGAGGAACAATGTCCATGTGACAAGCCATGAACAATTTGGCGGCGTCTGCTTCGCCTCGACCGACATACCCGATCACGTTGGGCCGGCCTTTCATCCGCGAAAATACGTCATACCGCATTCCCCAGGATCGAAATTCTCGCTCCACAATATCCCCCACACGCCATTCCTCACCACGGATCGTCAAATAATCGAAATTTCCCAGCTTCGCAGACGGCACATTCACTGTCTTCTGCGCAACCATCTCCTTTAACAATGCCAATACATCCTTCAGGATGACTTCTCGATTCTTCCTGAAATAGACCTTGATTTTTTCCTTCATCTGCGATTTATCCATACATAACTCCTTTCCGGTAAGTGGTATCGGAATCGCTCGCCGGAACTCTACTCCAAGAAGCGACGATTCACAACGCCGCATCCGGAAAGGAACGGTCAGTAGAACATGATATGGGATGTGGGGGATGTATCTTCCCCCCATTTTCTGGTATATGTCAGCGATCAGCCTCCGGAATGATCCGGTCAACCAATGAGTGGAGAGGGATTCATGCAAATGGTACGCATATTATTAACCAGCCGCCAGGGTATTGCGACCCTGTTCAGCCTGGTGATTTTCTCAGTATGCCTCATGATCATCAGCAGCTGTGATACACAGAAAACACCCGTGGCGAGCCCCGTGCCCACGGAGAAACCGGCGTCACCGGCGCCGGTCGCGCCCCCTGCGGAAGGGAGTGCTTTGTATCTGGCACAAGCGCAGTTTATCAAGGAAGTCGATCCGGTTACGGGAGAGTCGAAAAGTCGGCCTGGACCCGCCCGATTGAGTATCTGGACGAAAACGGCCGATGGATGGTCCGAAGAGGTCATCGAAGATCCGGAAAGTGATGTGTTCCACAAAGCGGCATGGTTCAAACCTGTCCAGGGGGAGCCCGGTATATTGACGATCAGTGCTCGCCAGGCGCATCTAAAGATCTGGCGGCGAAACGATTCCGGGGTCTGGACGGGTGAAAGCCTGTGGAATCCGGTTTTTGGAGGAACAAATGACCGGCTGCGGGATTTCGAACTGAAGGATGTAAACGACGATGGTTTGGAAGATATCTGTATTGCAACCCATGATCAGGGTGTCGTTGCGGTGTTGCGGTGGGAGGCTTTCCGGTATGTTGCCGACGAGTTGACCCGGCGACCCGATACGTTTGTTCACGAGATCGAAACCGGTGATGTGGATGGTGATGGGATCAGCGAGTTGTTCACGACGCCCAGCAGCCCCAACAAAATGGACGGATCCGTGCAACCCGGGGGAATTGATTTGTTCCAATGGGTGAACGGTCGATGGGAACAGAAAGTGGTGGAGTATCTGGACAATCGGCATGCCAAGGAAATTCTCTGTGCGGCATTGGATCCGATGCAGCGGCCGGTTCTGTTTACTGCGCTGGAAGGAGAACGGATTGGTGGAGAGGTTTCCGGAGATACCACGCGGATCCGCATGTATACCTTTGATGAGAATTCGGCCGTACAGAAAGTCGATATTGCCACGTTGCCGGGGCATCTGTGCCGCTTTTTAACCATTGGGGATACCGATGGCGACGGCAAAAACGAGCTGATTGCTTCCACGAACAAGAACGGTATCTGGAGACTGGATCCGATGGAAAACGGTTCGGAACCATGGAAAAAGACGCTGGTTGCTACCGGAACATCCGGTTTCGAACATTCGACGTATCTGGCGGATTTGAATGGGGATGGAGTTCATGAAATCTACGTCGCTTCCGATAACCAGGGTCAGCTTCGCCAATACACGTGGAATGGTCGCGGGTACAGCGCACTGGTCATTGGCCCGTTGAAGGATGATACGATTACGTTTAACGTTGTGGCTCACCGGCCCTGATGAGCAGTGGACGGAGCCGGCAGGTGACGAATGTGGAACAGATAGGATTGGTCAAGGGAGGAGCAAGCGTATGGGAATGACTCTGATCGAGAAAATCATTGCTGCGCATTCACCGGATCCGGTGAAAACGGGAGCCGTGGTGTGGCTGGATCTGGATATCCGGTCTGCCCGGGATTTTGCCGGAGCCAATGTGGTTGGTAATTTCCGGAAGTATTATGCGGGTGAGAAGGTGGCGGATCCCCGACGGACGTTCTTTACCTTCGACTGCAATGCGCCGGCCAATACGATTCCCTATGCCAACAACCAGATGCGGTGCCGGGAGTTTGCCCGGGAACAGGGTATTCGAGTCTACGATGTTGATGCCGGTATTGGATCTCATGTCATGATTGATGAGGGATTGACATTGCCGGGCTCAACGGTTGTCGGAACCGACAGTCACCTGAATATCCTGGGTGCCGTCGGCGCTTTCGGACAGGGCATGGGGGATCAAGACATCGCATTTGCCTTCCGCGCCGGCAGGACATGGTTCGAAGTACCCGAATCCATGCGCGTCATCGTAACAGGATCTCTCCCACCATCGTGTAGCGCTCGCGACCTGACTCTGGCCGTCGTTGGACGACTCGGATCGAAAGGTGCTCTCGGTCGTGCTATCGAGTTTTTCGGCGATGCCGTTGATGCTCTCGATCTCTCCGGTCGCATTACCCTGGCTTCCATGGTGACCGAAATGGGCGGAATCGTCGGCCTGATTCAGCCGGATGCGGCCGTCGTCGACTATCTCAAAATTCGCAGTGGACGAACCCACCTGGACTTGTTCACTTCCGATCCCACCGCCACCTACGTGGAAACCATTGAAATCGACGTCTCCAAATTGACACCCCAGATTGCGATGCCGCCGAAACCTGATCGTGTCGTGCCCGTGTCCCAGGTCGGTGATGTGGCGGTGGACTCCGTGTTTGTCGGTTCCTGCACGAATGGACGGTATGAAGATTTCGTTGCAGTTGCCGAGATCGTGAAAGACCGCCGCGTGGCCCCCGGTGTGATGGCTCGGGCTGTCCCCGCAACCCAGGAAATATATGGCAGGCTGCTAAAAGACGGTGTCCTGGCAACCCTTTTCGATGCCGGCTTCATCGTCTCCAATCCCGGGTGCGGTGGATGCGCTTCCGGCCAAATCGGAATGACCGGTAAAACCGAAGTCCAGGTCTCCACTTCCAATCGTAACTTCACCGGC
>JAFGMN010000200.1 GCA_016927515.1 candidate division CSSED10-310 bacterium
ATATTATTGTGCGATCGTTTTTTAGTTATATTGAGTTTTTTAACAGAGGTTTTAAAAACCAGAGATTATGCTGCGGAAGTTGAGTTAGAAACTATATTCGCAATCGAGGGAATGCCCATGTAAGATGATTTCATTTGTATTTATTGATAATCGCTGCGAGAAGCGGCAAAAAAGGAGGTCAACATGAAATACGGGGCACGCAACGCTTTTTCTGCAACAGTCAGGTCGGTCAAGAAGGGGGATGTCATGTCGCTCGTGAAATTCGACATCAATACGCCGGGCACAATGGCATCGGTGCTGACCACTGAGTCACTTGAGGAGTTGGATTTGAAGCCAGGTGAAAAAGTTCTCCTGGTCGTAAAGGCGATTCACGTTCTCCCGGTGAAGGAATAGACGGGCAAGGCTTCTTCACGAATACGAATCAAAATCTGGGTACATTTTCGGGTACATTCCCGATGTCGATTTCGGTCGATTTTACCCATAATTGCCGATTTCGTGTTTTCTTGCATACTCCGGATACATTGATCCACCTGTTCCGGTGAAATTGAGCCACTCTGTGATCCACCATTCCGGTAACCGCAGCCACCTCTTAATCCGAAGGAAGTCTTTCTGTATTGACATTGATTAAGTTTGATTCAACTTTCCAAAAGGTTACCAGGGGGTTGCAGGGGGGGACGGAATGCCCCCTGCAAGAGTTTCAAAAGGATGAGGATCCCCACAGGAAAAGGCTCGCTTCTGCGGAAGGCGCACACATTTTCTTTCGAAGACTCTCAACCGGCATTCGATCCCTGAAACCGTTCCTTGAAATCGAATTCCTGCCGGAAAGCAAATGGGTGGTCTGGACCGGCCACGGTGCTAATGCCCGTCGATGGAAATCGTGTTCCCAAGATGCTTAGCGCTGGCTGGGATGGCATGCTCCCTCACACGATGGCAACGGCATGGATTGCTATCTGATGGAATACTTCAAAGGATAGGGCTTAGTCTCACCTGTTTTTTTTAAAGTCGTGACACCCGCTCTGAACGGGTTTTCCCCATACCGTATATTCCGGAAGATGTACACACATCTCAAGAAATAGAATCTTTCCAAATGGGATCCGAATTCCTTGGAGACCCGGTCATCCCGATCAAAGGCAACAGCTATCGGATAAAAATGATCAAATGGAACGCAAAATGCAAAAAGGAAGAGGATCAATTGGGGTGATTGAAACGAAAATCATAAGAGGTAGTACATTTTTGTACGCCTTGATAGGGTACCTTTTTAAACGACTGATTGACACATTCAGCATTATTCCGTCAGACTCCGATTGCTTTGACAGTCTTGAATTCGTACGACCAATACCGTACCATGATGGTTGGTTAACTTGATGTTTCGAATCGAATGAATCTGAGTTACCGCAGGAGGAGTTATATGTTTCGGGTCTTTATTTCTGCAATAGCTTTGATTTTTATGTGTTTTTTTATCCTGAATATATGGATTCCGGCAGCTGCAATCGCAGGGCATGAGGAACGGTTCGATTCACGGGATCAAGCGGATTTTCTTGAAACAGTGAGTATAACCGGCGATGAAATGAATTTATCCGTCATTCAGACCTCCGACGACTGCTATGTTGTCGCCGGACACACAACCACTCTGGGTGCGGGATCAACCGATTGTTTGCTGATCAAATACGATACCAACGGGAATATCGCTTGGGCAAGAACCTTGGGAGGAACTTCGGCCGATCGAATTGAGCGGGTCATACAAAATTCAGATGGTGACATCATCGTTACGGGATCCACTGCCAGCACAGGGGCCGGAGGAGAGGATATTCTTCTGGCAGGATTTAATATCAATGGCAATCATCTATGGACCCGCACGATTGGCGGAACTTCGCATGATAATGGATATGACATTGTCCAGACATCGGATGGCGGATACGCATTGACCGGTCAAACATCCAGCTTTGGCGCGGGTGGTTCGGATAGTATAATCTGCAAGCTGAGTGCATCCATGGATATCACATGGACACGAGTCTGTGGAGGCTCTTCTTCCGATTCGACTACTGGCATCGCAGAAGCGCCGAACGGCGATTATATCATCATCGGTTACACCGACAGCTTTGGTGCAGGGAATCTCGATCTCCTGTTGGTCCGGTACGATGCGTCCGGCAATTATGTGCTGTCCCGAACGGCAGGCGGTTCAAACAACGATAAAGGCAAAAGTATCTATGTGGACGATGATGATAATGCCTTAATCTGCGGTTGGACCTCAAGTACGGGATATGGCAATTATGATTCATGGATAACGAAATACAGTAGTGCAGGCACTATTACGTGGTCTCGTTTGTGCGGCGGATCCAATAACGATTATGCCTACTCGCTGACCGAAACAGCCGATGGTAACTATTTTCTGTGCGGGTTTTCATTGAGTTTCATCGCATCGACTCAGATCGCCTATTTGATGAAAGTGGATCCTTCTGGCAATCTGCTGGGATGCAGTCTGATCGGAAATAATCCGGGAATCAACCAACTGTTCCATCTCCAAAAAACGGCGCAGGATGAATTCGTATCGTGTGGAACAACCCGTACGTTTGGAACCGGCCAGTTTAATCCGTTGATCGCAAAAACCAACTCCAGTGGCCTCATTTCGGGCTGCGCGTATACCACCAGTTACACTCCGTCGATCACATTCTGGTTCCCAACGGTAACATTTCCCGGGTTAACGGTCACTGCGCCGTCACTCAGCTCGGTGAGCCGATCACTGACCTCGATTTCTCAAACACTGACACCATACATGATATGTTATGTGCCTGAACCCACCCACACACCGACATCTTCCCCAACTCAAACCCCCACGGAAACACCTACCGACACACCGACATCTTCCCCAACTCAAACCCCCACGGAAACACCCACCCACACACCGACGGTAACACCGGTTCCGACAGATACCATGACACCGTCCCCAAATCCCACCGCAACGCCGACCGACACCGCCACTCAAACACCGACAAGCAGCACGGCAACACCAACTGAAACCCCCGTGCCACCGCGGGTTCCGGCATCGGGACACCCATTTGTCATATTCCTGATTATCGTTCTGACCGGGCTGTTAATCCACCGGCCATCGAGGTCATGATTCGGCTGATCGCAATCGATAGGGATCGCCGGTGGTGTCGTTCCGGAATGTCAATCCACGCACTCGGCAGATCCGAGAACAGTCAGGAAAATTCGCTGTGCGTCGCCGGCTGTCACTTCTCCGTCCCCATTGCAATCAGCAGCACATTCCTCCAGATACGTGGGTGAATAGACCCCAAGAGCAATCATAAATGCCAACTGGGCATCGCCCGCAGTGATATCACCACTGAGGTTAGTATCGCCGTTGTTGATGCATTCGGATGTCGGTGTTCCACTCGGAATCCAGGTAGGTGTCGTCGTTGGTGTCGTCGTTGGTGTTCGAGTCTGGGTGGGAGTTGGTGTCGTCGTTGGTGTTCGAGTCTGGGTGGGAGTTGGCGTTTGTGTGGGTGTCATAGTCGGCGTCCATGTCGGTGTGGTGGTTGGGTGTAATGTCGGAGTGGGAGTCTGGGTCGGGGTGTTTGTCGGTGCCTGGGATGCGGTCGGAGTCGGTGAAAATTGATTCGAGCTGAGGCGGATATAATAATCGCCTGCAACGCCGCTTTCATTTGTCACGACAAGACCATAGTGTGAAGCGGGAATGATCGGAATTTCACACTGTTCATCTTCACCCGGCCCGGCGTAGTAATTCGTACCCAGAAAGAATTGGCGGCCTTTATAGGGATCTTGTACATCGCTTCCGTAGAGATTGACATCAAGATCGCCACTCGTCTCATTCAGGCATGTGATCCATCCGACTTCCGTCGCCGACCAATAGATTTCATGGCACTTTAAAACATCATCAACGGAAAAACTGAATGGCCCGAACACCAGATCCCCTGCGCCGGAATAGTACCACGTTGTATCCGGCATGCTATATTGGACCTGATAGGATTCACTCCCCCCTATTTCAGCCCAATCATATATGCCAGCCTGATACGGTGCGGCTCCGACTCGATTCCCATCGATGGTGATAAAATCGATTTGAGGACCGAGGATCGATGTCTCAAGGATTTGAGAAAACCCATTCAGACTATCAACGTAATCATTGTATAGATTGATATCAAGATCGGCACCGATGAATCGAACACCGACTGCCATCCAGTAGTAATCAGAGCTTTTGATACCCGTCGACATTGATTATCCCCATGATACCCGACGATGGTGCAGCGTAGGGGGAGATAAATGGCACATCATTGCTCAGAGTAAGCGGACTCCAGACAAACTGCTCTGAATAGACATTATCTGTTTCATCTGATTCGGGAATGACATGGGTAGAATCGTGAGTGATCGTCAGCATATGACGTCCGCCGGCAACATCGTGCGGGTTATTGATCCAGCCGTAATAAAAGTTGCCGATCGATTGAGGAGGAAATTGAAGGACGACTCGGAGGATATTATCGATTTCGAATTCAATTTCCCCCATAACGGGTACAGGATATCCCCGGTTTTCATGCCCGAGAAAATTCTGATACGTGGTGCCACCGATTCCCCAACCATAGAGGATCGATGGAAGCGGGGCAAAGGAAATGGATGTATCGGATGTATTGCGGGGAACGATCGGCCCATACCATCCAGCCGGTGCATAGCTGGTCAGATTCGGCGCAGGTTGAAACTGATAACCTGTATAGGATGCGGGTAAACCACCAAACGTTCCATAGGTCGTTCCCTCATAATATCCCAGAATGCCTTTCGTCTGTGTCGAATCCTCTATTCCGATCGTGATGTCCATTGGCATCTGGTTGAGTTCGTAATAAATGAACTCGATCACACCGGTGCTTTCGTGAAGAACAATCGCGAAGCTTAGATTCGATGCCTCGTTTTGCCTCTCGCTGACATCCCACCATTGAATCACATAGTGTCTGTCCGGCGCAGTTCCCCAAAGATCCTCCCAGATTCCGCCATCGGAGGGATAAATCATCAGATCGTCCCAAAGAGCAGCGATCATGTCTGGCGGACCGGCAGGATTCGGGATGGTCGTATTGGTATAATCATGCCCGCTATCCGTAAATGAAATGTATCCATTGACCGATACGTAAATCGTGGAGTAACTCGTCCCTCTGTAGATAAAATTGAATCCGATGGGACGTGCCCAAATGGTGTCATCGCAGCCCGCGACACAATCGTCTATCTGATTCCGCGCATCGACGAAAGTGTAGGGAAGTTGAAATCCCGCATAGATGTCCGCATCTGGACCAGGAAAATCGGTTGCGAAAACACAGGACATTGCTAAAACCGCATCAATCAGTGCCGCCCAGATTACCAATCGATACGAGTACTTCATGGTGTTCACTCCTTTATTTAAGAGCCGTTATTCAATTGGCACATAAACAAGATGATTATAAATAAATCATTACTTCTAAAGCAATGAAAAGTTTTATAATCAGGCATCACGTCATTCATCTTCTGCTGTGCGGCGATGTCCCACCGGGTTCACCTGCATTCATTCGAGGGGAGCGGCCATGCGACACAGAGGGGGTTTTGAGACGTGATGATGCTGAAATGGGGACTAGCGAGGCAGTACAACTGATTCGTTCCGCCCAGAAAGTCGCCAATATTCATCAATACAGAAGTTGGTGGTTACATGCTATCGACTCGAATCTGTCGTATAAATCCGCTAAAACTGTGATGTCGAATTTGATGGCTTTCGATTCGCTTTCTTACCTTATTATCTTGTTGACAGAGCGCCCAACCAACATTAAAGTATCTGCGTGGTCACTTAATTAAAGGAGCGATCATGGATGAATTCGAAAAACAGTCGCGTATTTTTAAGATTCTGTCAGTCAGCACGCGTGTCCGAATGATTTCGCTGCTGAAAGAAAGGCCACTCTGTGTCAATGCGCTGGCTCATGCACTGACCATCTCTGCGCCAGCCGTCTCACAGCATCTGAGGATCCTCAGGGCTGCGGATATCGTCATCGCAGATAAAAGAGGATACTTTGTACACTACAGGATCAACGAGGAAGTGCTCACTGAATGGAATAGAATAACAAGGGAACTGCTTTCGAATTCACAGGATCCGGAAACCCGTGAAAATAGCGTTCGCATTTCGGAAAGCGAGGCACCCAAAGATACCTGCGATGAAATATCAAGATGAATTAGTAATCCAAGTTAATGACCTGACAAAACGCTTTGATGACGTGCTTGCTGTTGATACCGTGAATTTTGATGTGTCCCGTGGTGAGTTTTTTGGTTTTCTGGGTCCGAATGGAGCGGGAAAAACAACGACCATCAACATGCTGACAGGGCTTGCCCGACCGGATTCAGGCACAATCCTCATCGGCGGTATCGACTGCACCAAGAAACCAAGAACCGCACAACACCTCATCGGTGTCGTTCCGGATGAAAGCAATCTGTATCCTGAGTTGACCGGTTTCGAGAATCTGAGTTTCTGTGCCGCGCTATACGGCATCGGTAAATGCCAGCGAGAAGAACGATCCAGACACCTGCTGAAGACCTTCGACCTGGTAAAAGCCGCTGATCGCAAATTTGGCGGCTACTCCAAAGGAATGAAGCGCAAACTCACAATTGCAGCCGGAATCATCCATGAACCGGAAATCTTGTTTCTGGATGAACCCACCACGGGCATCGATGTGGCCAGCGCCCGTCAATTACGGCAACTTATCGCCGATCTTCACGGTAACGGTACAACCATATTCCTCACCACTCACTATATCGAAGAAGCGGAACGGCTATGCGACAGAATCGCATTTATCGTTTCCGGACACATCGTAGCTATAGACTCCGTTACCAATCTGATCCAGCCGGTTCAGGCAAAACACGTCGTCCTCTTCTCTTTCGCAAACACGGTAGGCGATTATGCGGCGTTACTCAACGAAACATATCCGGGTTTGGATTTTACACTTCCGGGTCCAGGTAAAATGCGCGTTGAATCGGATGAATCCATCCGTGTCGGACCCCTCGTCCGCTATCTGGAAGATCTGGGATTGGAAGTTCAGGAAGCCCGGAGAGTGCAACCTTCTCTCGAAGATATCTTCGTCCGGATTACCGGCATTGAAGCAGAATCCATGCGCAAAGAAACTGAGAAGGCGGGAGGTCGGAAGTGAAAGCCTGGATTGCGTTCTGGAATATCCTTGTCAAGGACATGAAAACGTACTATCTGAAACCACCGAATATCAGTTGGGGACTGATGTTTCCCCTCGCATGGACTTCAATGTTTTTCATCCGATCCGGCAGTGGACTGGATGCAATACCAACCATTCTGCCAGGCGTTGTTGCTGTCTCCATTCTCTTCGGAACAACCTCGATGTTGTCTGTCGCAGTGACATTCGAAAAGAAACAACGCTCGTTCGAAAGACTTCTGCTTGCCCCCATTCAGCTCGAAATGCTCATGCTGGCCAAGACCAGCGGCGCTATTTTGTTCGGCACGGCCAATGCGTTCGTTCCCGTTATCATGGCCGCATTTTTATTCGACCTTTCAGGCATTTCCTGGATCTCCTGGATCGTATTCATTTCGGCCACCTTCCTGATCGCCGTAACATCGACGTTTCTTGGACTTTTTATCGCAGTCGCCGTTAAAGAGGTATTCGAAGCCCAAACATTTTCCAATTTTTTCCGTTTTCCCATGATGTTCCTTTGCGGTTTGTTTTTTCCTATCGAAAAGTTACCGATATTGATCAAACCGTTCTCGTATATACTGCCCCTAACTTATGGGGTCGATATTTTACAGGGCACTCTGAACGGCAGCCAGATCATGCCGTTGACCCTGGATTTTCTTATGCTGGGTATTTTCTGCTTCGGGCTTTTTTACCTGAGCCTCCGTAATATCCGGATACGCTGGATTGCATGATTCCAAAACGCGTGTTCAATCACCATTCACGAGGCGATTTAAGCGTCTTTATCTGACCTCAAGTATTGTTATTTTCTTGAAATCGTGTATCCGTGCGATACAATATCAACATGTGATCAACTGGATTGAGGTGCGATTGAAGGAGGGAACTCGGTGAAGCAGTACAGCATTTTAATAGTGGTTTTTTTCTATGTTTTTGCCGCTTGCACGACACATACGCTGGCTGCCACAGTGGATGGCTATGCCTATAAGGACGGTCAGACAGATCATTCCGGAATCACAATCGATATGGACCCTTTACCGACGCTCCCAACCATGAGTATAACGGGGTTACTGATGGTTATCATGGGATTCAGTTTCTTTCTAAAGCGCCGGCACAGACGTGCGGTCGTGATAGCGGCGTCTATATTCATGATTGCCGGTCTGGTCTGTCTGTCAACCGCTGGATATCGCGCAACGTCAGTAACAAATAGCGCCGGGGAATATCATTTCACCGATGTTGAGCCCGGCAGTTACCGAATCGATGCATCTGCACCGGGATACTTTCCGGATGAAATTGCATGTTTTATTGTGATAAATGGTACAAATGTCCCTTCTGTCATAACCCTCTTTCCGATAAACACGCCGACTCCTGACACAACGGAAACGCCAACCCAGACAGCAGTTGAAACCTCTACACCAACTCCGAGCCTTACACCATCATCAATGCCGACTGAGACAAGCACACCAACCGATACGCCAACTGAACAACCGACCCCCACACCAACCGATACGCCAACTGAACAACCGACCCCCACACCAACAATAACTCCCACGTTGACAGCAACAATAACGCCCACGAATACTCCCATCCAGGCCGGATACTTGATTTCAAGCGATGCCGTTATCGGCAATATGCGATACGTTCCGTCCGGAACGTTCACACAGGGATCACCTTCATCAGAGCCTTGTAGAAACAGCAATGAACTCCAGTTTACTCATTCATTGACTCGGAATCTGGCAGTCATGGAAACGGAGATCACGCGGCAGATGTGGTCGGAATTGAAAGCATTACAGCCGACTTTACCGAACGATCCCAGCAGTACGATATTCAGCCCATCGTTGGCCCATCCCGTGCAACTGAACACGTGGAATGAATCGGTGTTATTTGCGAACCTGTTGTCTGTGCAAAATGGTTTCATACGCTGTTATTATTCGGATTCAGGTTTTACGATGCCGATCACGGTCTCGAATTATACGACAGGACCTTTTTACTGTGATTTTGACGCAAATGGCTACCGCTTGGCGACAGAGGGAGAATTTGAATATTACGCACGCGCTGATACATTAACCCCTTTTTCCTGCAATGAAACACTTTTTACGAGTGGTAACTGCATGTCGTGCATATCTGGAACGCACCCGGTGCTGGAGCAACATTGCTTTTTCTGTGCGAACAACATGGGATCAACTTCACCGGTCGGAGAACAAAATCCGAATCCATGGAATCTTCTGGATGTAAACGGAAACGTTTGGGAATGGTGCTGGGATCGATTTGATACATACCCTACGGGATCAATGGAAAACTATTCCGGACCTGATTTAGGGTCGTCTCGAGTATTTCGTGGCGGTGGTTTTACCAGCTACCCAGTGCAATGCCGCTCTGCTCAACGTTGGCAGATGTCGCCCAGCGGTCGCGATTATGTCGTGGGTTTTCGCCTTCTGCGAACAATTAATTGATTGTCTCGACTCAGAAAACAAGCACATCGTTGTTGGATAAACGAAATCCCTCAACGATTTTGATCTGAAGCCGCGTGAAAAAAAAGTGTTTTAATTGTGTGCGATTCTTGTTCGTCCTGTAATGTAGCTCCGCAAAACACCTGAGCTTTCTATTGCTGTTACAAGACATTCCGATCGCCGCACCTGGCGGGACATCATCGCGATTTTCTCGCTTGACAGAACTCCTATAGTGCTATTATATGAGTGTTATAGTAGTGCTTTTAGGCGTTCGAAAGGAGTTCTTTTTGAACATGTTTTACCCTTATCACCGGATCCTCCGAATTTTCCTGATCGCTTGTCCAACAATTTTCTCCCCTCTTTCCATCCTCGCGGACGATTCGGACTGGGAACACTGGACAGGGTTCTCTATCAGTAGCACAATCAACCAATCATTCGCCTTTTCCTTCAAACCGGAAACTCGATACATCAACGATTGTTCAAAGCACTCCTATTCTCAAATGGAAGCCGGCCTTGATTGGAAGATCACAAAATGGTTCACCCTGAGCCCATGCTACCGGCATGTCAATGAAAGAAAATTCAGCACTTGGACAGTAGAGTATAGACCACATCTAAACGCTACCTTCAAATGGAAAATCGGACAGGTTTCGTTCTCAGACAGAAACCGATTAGAATATCGCATCCGTGGAAACGACGAAAACATTCGATACTCTAACAAACTGACCATTACTTTTTCAGCTGTCTCCGCTCTTGCTATTTACCCGTATATCGCCTTCGAGCCTTTTTATGATTTCAATACCTCTGAATGGAACAAAACCCGCTTGTTCGCCGGAAGCGATGTTTCCCTCACAACGCAACTGAAAGTCGGATTGTACTATGTCCTCGAACATCGAAAAAAAGCTGGCGTCTGGTACCATGTTCACGTCTTGGGAACCGGATTCAGTTACAGTTTCTAATAAACCATCGATCAATCTCCCCTTCCGACTTTCGATTGGTCGTTTTTTGACAGAATCCGATTCTCGTTTTATACTTTTTTGTGTTTACAAGGAGAATGCTGCCACTCGGAGAATCAATCAATGAAAAGATACCGACCACCGATCATGATCCTGGGGGCTATCATTGCATGGTGCTTACTGACCGTTTCAGCTGGTACCCTTTTCGCATCCACCACCCAACCATTGGAAGATTCTTTTTCCTTTGATAGGTTCTCGAACAAAACACCCACTCCACCGCCACAAACACCCCCTCCCATCGATACATTCTGCGATATCCCCGTCTCCTGCGATATCTACGTATACGATGAATCCGCGGGACCGTCTGCAGCCATTGACGGAGCCACTATTACCGTTGATAATCTTTGTGGCTCGGAAACATGGACAACCAACAGCTCTGGCTGGGCCTCTGTTCTATTCATCAACTACAACTTTACGCTGGACCTCGTCATTCAGGCTCCGATGTATTACCCCTTCGATTTTACTGCCAGTTCATCGACCTGCCCCGCAGAAATCCCCCTGATTCCCATCCTGACGCAGACGCCCACACCACCCGGACTGCGCACAGGCGATGTCAATCACGATGGCACCTTGACCGCTGAAGACGCTCAACTGGCTTTCCTGATCGTTCTCGGAATTTTGCCGTTCGACTGGGTCGCCGACTGCAACGCCGATGACGAAGTCACATCCGGAGACGCTCAGTTGATCTTCATCGCTGCCCTCACCGCAGGTTCATGCCACGATCCTCTGCCGTAACGCGCCGATTTTCCTTTCTACCTTTCATTCGAAACGGTAATCAATACCGAACGAATCCTTAGAATATCAACCGAATCATGCGCTTGATCATCGTCGACTTCATGCGGTTCATCATCCAGTTTTCCGACACTCGTTTGCTTAGAAACGACATCGTCGGAAACGAGTGCTGCAAAAACAGGATGTCGGTGATGCGCATTTTTTTCTGGATCGCAAGTCCCCATTCATTGATCATTTCACCCGAACCTTCACCGACAATCCGGGTACCCAGAATCCGTCCTGTGGGGCTGATCGATGCCGACACGTATCCGATATCGACTTTTTCAGCAATGGCCGCACCATAGTCCTCATACCGCGATTCAACCGTTTCGAACCGTTTTTTCTGCGCCGTCAGTTCCGTTTGCGTCGCACCGACATGGGATACCTGGGGATCCGTAAAAACGGTCCAGGGAACAACGTATTTTTTGAAATTCCGTTTGAACGGTGCAGGTAACATACTGTTGATCAAAGCAAGCATTCCCTGGTGCATCGCAGCATGAGACAATAGAAAATGCCCGTTGCAGTCGCCGGGAGCATAAATATGGGACGCTGATGTTTGAAGATACCGATTCACGTGAATTCCCCGCTTCGACCATTCCACGCCTGCCGCGGCTAAATTCAACGCGTCGAAATCCATTTTCCGCCCGGCAGCCACCATCAGCCGCTCTCCCGCCAATCGCTCCCCATGGCCGGTATACAGAACCGCCTCCCCGTTCTCCATCCCGGCTTGAACCAACGTCCGCCCATTATACACCCGGATGTTTTCCCGGCTAAACACACGCTGCAGCAGTTCCCCTGATTGGCGATCGCCAAACGGAAGCAGATGATCATCCTTGTGCACAACCGTCACGATGGATCCCAGCCTTGCAAACGCTTGAGCCAGTTCACATCCGATTGCTCCACCACCCAGCACCAGCAGGCTGCGTGGAATCGACGGCAAATCAAATACGTTTTCGTTGGTCAACACTGCAATGGTTTCGATGCCCGGTATCGGAGGCACGGCCGGTTTTGTTCCGGTACAGATGAAAATTTTCGCCGCTGTAACCGTTTTGTCTCCGACCATCACTGTATGCGAATCCTTGAATCGCGCCGATCCCTCACCCAGAATGAGGTTGACTTTCTTGAACATGGCCGTTGTCTTGTTTGTGTTTATATACGAAATGTGGTCATGGATCCGTTCAAATATATTCAGAACCGCGGGTGTACCGTTTCCTTCCAACCCCATTTCCGACACGCGGCCGGCATCATACCGCATTTTCGCCATTCGCAGCAGCGCTTTGCTGGGAATACAGCCCACATTCATGCATTCGCCGCCGATTTTGTTGCGCTCGATCGCACAAACCCGCAACCCCATCTCGGCTCCCATAATCGAAACCGCCATCCCCGCCGGCCCCAAGCCGATGACCAATACGTGGTAGTCATACTTCATCGTTTCCTTCTCCTTCAATCCCATCTCAAATCCTAAAAGCTGACCTTAATAAACTTAAACCGCGTATCTGACGCTTGAACAACAGTTAGGTTTCAAACTCCTGCGCGGATGGCCCCGAATTGGAATTGGCGGACCAAACGATTATACTTGTTTTAATGGAGGAACACACAATGACGTTATATAATCCAATTCATCTTGTCTCCCGGACGACACTCTGTGCCGTGCTTTCGATCATCGTCCTTGCCGGCTGTGCAAGCACGCCGATAACCATACCCAACGATCTCATGGCTTTTGATATTGAATCCGCCTGTGAGAATGAAGCCCGTGTTGTCGGCCTGGAACTCAAAGCAACGACATATGAAAGCGATAATGAATCGTGGATCGCCGTTTACTGGAAGCCCAGTTATTTTACCACCCGAGAACCGGATCTGGATCTACTGATTGGAAACGCCACATACATCGGAAAAGAGGGTGATACATACTATTACCGGTGCGGATCACTTCCCCGAAGCAATTACTTGGGCGCAATCATTCTGCCAAAGCCAACAGACCGAGTCGGCCCCCGCAATCCCGTCATCAAGATGTATCGACGCTCTGATTCCCGCTGTCTCGAACTCGATGAGGTGACGAGCATTCCAGGTGCATTCAGCCCGAGACGATGACGCATCGTCCCGATATCTTGAACTCAAGGAGGTGACACGACTATATTCGCTCTGATTGAAAGGAGCGCGTATTGAAAAACCTCCCTCTCCACCTGTTTGCCGATGTCGGCGGAACATTCACCGACTGCCTCTTCTGGCGTCCACCCGGCTCGGACGAAACAGAGCGCGGTGTTTTTACTCTCATGAAAATTCTTTCCAGCGGCGGCTACCCGGTAACGCTGGAAGGACTCGGTGACTCCCGGGTGATCCCGGTGACCGGAATCGCACAGGATCCAGTGAATTTCTGGCGAGGAGCGACTCTGGTCAT
>JAFGMN010000201.1 GCA_016927515.1 candidate division CSSED10-310 bacterium
AGCGGATTCTAAATTCGGTCGGCAGGGATCTTTGTATGGCACGGCGGCTGGCGGCCATCGTTTATCGATTCCCATCGATGTTGTATCGACTGGCGGCACGCCATCCGTCGGTTCTCGCGCAGTTTGGCGCGTCTTTGGGGACGGAGAAGGGGTATCCGGGCTTTGTTAGGGGATTGAAGCCATTGTATCGCGTGGTGTTCTGGGGTACATGATGTGGTTGAGAACGAATTGATTTGGGATCAGAAACCAAGCTGGAAATCCGAATTATCGAAAACCAATGTCGACGACCGAACGAAGCGTTCACCACCAGGAATACGCCATTGAACTTGAATGGTGACGCCGATGGTATCATCGTTCGGCAGATACAATCCGGTGGGATGAGTTCCCTGATCCTCTGGAAGCTCAAGTGATCCCAGTTGTGACATGCAATCGATGTCCACCGTCCGGGTGAAGAAGTATCCCTGACGCTCAACGACATCCACTAGCAGATTGCTTGCTGACTGGTATCCACAGGGGTTTGGTGTGACATCGGTGCACGGAGACATGAACACTTCGGGAAGGACGAATGTATATTGTGTTGTTAAATCCGGAAAGAACGGGGCGTCCATATAGTGAATCAGGTCGTAATCCAATTGAATAATGCGTTCCATTTTTTCTTGGATCAGTGTCATGGCCAAGCCGGTAAGGGTGGCTTGCTTCAATTGGGCCTGTGAATGGAAAAAAAACGGTAAAATTCCCATGAGAGCGGTTGCGAGGATGATCATGGAAATCATCAATTCAAGGAGTGTAAAACCAGCTATTTTTTTATCGATATTCATATCCCATGAACCTCCACGACCTGTATAATTATCCTCTTCTTCTTCCTGTTGTGTCAAGGAAGCGGCAAGACGTGGCAAAAAAAAACACGGGTCAATCTAATCCATATCGCTTCCGTTTTTCGAGCAGGGTTTTCCGATTGATGCCGAGAATCCGGGCGGCTTTGGATTTGTTGCCGCGCGCGTTTTGAAGGATTTTCTGAATGTAGAGTTTTTCGATTTGCTCGAGGGTGAGGCACTCGTCGGCGAGCGCATCGATGGTTGATCCAGTAGAGGCATCGAATTCGAAGTACAGATGGGAAGGCATGATGTTTTTCTTCCCGTCACTGGTAATAATGAGGCGTTCCATCTGGTTTTGAAGTTCGCGGATATTTCCGGGCCAGTGGTAACTGCACAGCAGGTCGAGGGCACTGGGGTGGAGTCGGGGGTACAATTTCCCGTGCAATTTTGCAAAATGCTCCAGATAGTGCTTGGCCAGCATGGGAATATCTCCGGGACGCGCGCGCAGGGGAGGCAGTTGGATTGGCATGATACTCAGGCGAAAGTACAGGTCTTCGCGGAACACTCGTTTCCGGACAAGGTCACCGAGGTCCAATCGGGAGGCGGCGATGAACCGGACATCGACGGTCATCGTGACGTTGGATCCGACGGGTTCGAACTGTTTTTCCTGAAGTACCCGGTTGAGCTTTGCTTGCACTTCCAACGGAAGCTCATTGATATGATCCAGAAAGACGGTTCCTCCATGGGCTGCGATCAATCGGCCATCTCGATCGGAGTATGCCCCGGAAAAGGCTCCGCGAACATGCCCGAACAGCTCGCTTTCCATCAGATTCACCGGGATTGCGGAAAGATCGATTTTCATGAATTTCCGCAATTTCCGGGGACTGTTCTGGTGAATAAATTCCGCCAGGAGATCTTTCCCGGTTCCGCTTTCACCCATGATGAGGATATTGGAATGATACTCCGCAATGCGCCGTGCCGTTGACAGAAGGCTCAACAATGCAGGGTCCTGTGTGATCAACAGGGGTGTACGTTCAGCCACGAGCGGGTTCTGCCGGTGACAGGCTGCCGGCGGGAGACACTGGCAGCGCGATGACGGGCGCATGTCCCCAGAGCTGTTCCAGGCGGTAAAATTCCCGGATCCGATCAAGAAAAATATGAACAACAATGTCTCCGGTGTCGATCAGAACCCAGTGGTTCAACCCACTTCCCTCGATGCTTCTCGGAGTCAGGTTCTGTTCTTTCAGTGTTGATCGGAGATGCTCCGAAATGGCTCCGACCTGCCGCTCGGATGGGGCGGAGCAAATGATGAAGCCGTCGGTGATCACGCCTTCCAGGTTCCGAAAATCCATGCCCCGGATGTTTTCCGCTTTTTTTTCGCGCAACGTGCTCACAATCATTTCGATCTTTTCTTCGAAAGTAATAGCGATCCTCCTTTGAAAGTGATTCTGAGGTTCGATTCCAAACGGAAAATTTATCATCATGATTGATTTGCTGTCAATTCGATGATAAGGAGATGCCGATGCGGGTACCGGGAGCCGACGCGCTGGCTGGCATCAGAAATACATTGACAGGGTCGTCGAGAGTCACTATTGTACCGGTTCGCATTAGAGACCCGTCTGTCAGGGTTTTTGGAGGAAACAAACATGTTTGCTGTGATTGAGACTGGTGGAAAACAATACCGAGTTGCGAAAGAATCTGTCATTGATATTGAAAAACTGACAGCGAATCCCGGTGAGACCGTGGATTTGACCCGCGTTTTGCTGGTGGCCGAAGGGGGCGAAATCAGTGCGGGAGCACCGTATGTGAATGGAGCGATCGTCAAGGCGACGGTGATGGAGCAGTTCAGGGGCAAGAAAATCCGTGTTTTCAAAATGCGGTCGAAAAAACGGTATCGCAGACTGCAGGGTCATCGTCAGTATTACACCCGGATCCGGATCGACGATATTGTGATTGGATAGGAGGTTCCCCGATGGCACACAAAAAAGGTGGCGGCAGTTCAAGAAACGGTCGAGACAGTGTCAGTAAGCGATTGGGTATGAAGCGCGGCGATGGGCAGTTCGTTTTGGCCGGGAACATTCTCGTCCGGCAGCGGGGCACTCGGTTCCATCCCGGAATCAATGTTGGGCGTGGTGGTGACGATACGTTGTTCGCCAAAGCATCCGGCAAGGTCCAGGTTGTGGTTCGAGACGGTCGCCGGTATATCAATATCGCTCCTGTCACCGAGTAAACGGCTTGGGTCGCCCAGACCCGCAGCCATCAACCAGGAAAGGCGGGACGGGTGAGCGCGTTTGTTGATCACGCACAGATTGAAGTTCACTCCGGAAAAGGAGGCGCGGGATGTGTCAGTTTCCGCCGGGAGAAATATGTACCCCGGGGTGGACCGGACGGGGGAGACGGCGGCCGGGGGGGTGATGTTGTTTTTCGGGCTTCCACGCACCATCGGACGCTGCTGGATTATCGATATCAGACGGCGTTCCACGCCGGAAATGGGCGGCCGGGCTCAGGAAACAACCGTCACGGTAAAAACGGACGTCACGTAATGATTCCCGTCCCTCGGGGCACGTTGATTATCAACGCCGAAACTCAAGAAATCATTGCGGATCTTATGGAGCATGGTCAATCCATTACCGTTGTCACCGGCGGCCGAGGGGGCAAAGGGAACGCCCATTTCAAGACGGCAACCCATCAAACACCGCGTTTTGCTCAACCCGGCGAAGCCGGACAAACGATGAAACTTGATTTGGAGTTGAAACTCATTGCGGATGTTGGGCTTGTCGGTTTTCCCAATGCTGGGAAATCTACTCTTGTCTCAACGGTTTCCAATGCCCGCCCAAAGATTGCTGATTATCCGTTTACGACGCTGATTCCGAATCTGGGCGTCGTCAAGCGAGCGAGTGACCGGGAGTTTGTCATCGCCGATATACCCGGAATCATCGAAGGCTCCCACGACGGCAAAGGCCTCGGTGATCAATTTCTGCGACATATCGAACGAACCGCAGTCATTCTTCTCCTGGTCGACGTTTCAGATATGGCCGATCCGGATCCGACAACTGCCGTTCCCCTGCTGATGAATGAACTGAAAAAATACAAGGATTCACTCGAACTGAGAATTACCGCTGTCGTGGCAACCAAAATCGATGCCATGACATCCGATTATACCCACCGCCTGGAAACGCTCCGACATCAAGCGGAGGCTGCGGGACTCGCTTGTTTTGAGATATCCGCAGTGACCCAGCGGAATACCGAGATTGTGATGCAATACCTGGAACGGATTGTCTGCAAAACCTCGGCCGAGGATGACGCGGATAGTATCGAGCGAGCATGAGACGTCTGGGTATAATTGGTGGAACATTCGATCCGGTTCATACCGGGCACCTGATTGCGGCGGAAGAGGCGCGAGATGTCCTGGGCTTGGATCACATGATGTTTATCCCTGCTCGGATCCCTCCGCATAAGCAAGCATGGTGCATTTCAGATGCAAAACATCGCCTGGCCATGCTTCATCAGGCAGTGGATGCTAATCCGATGTTCAGCGTGAATCCGATGGAACTGGAGCGTACCGGGCCATCGTTCACGGTGGATACGATCCGAGCAATCCGGACGGGGTATACCGTCGAAGACATCCTGTTTATTATGGGACATGATTCGTTTCACGAGATCGAAACCTGGTTTCAATACCAGCAGTTAATTTCGTTATGCCGACTCGTGGTTGTCTCCCGCCCCGGTACTCCGCCGGTGCAGCCCGAACATTTTTCGGAATCGATTCGGCGGCTGTTTCCCCATCAGGTCATATCGCTGGATTCTTCCAGCAAGCGAATGGATAACGTGATGACCTCTCCATGGCGGATCTGCTTCCTGATAATCGCCGGACTCAAAGTCTCGGCATCGGAAATCCGGTTCCGTGTTCGGACGGGCCGGTCGATCCGGTATGTTGTTCCGGACGGAGTGCGCCAGTATATAATCGACAATCATCTTTATTCGGAAGATTCAGGAGGCATTGAAGGGAATGCGTATTCTGCTCACAAATGACGACGGCATCGATTCGCCTGGATTGCACGCACTGGTACATGCGCTATCACCCACCCATCAGATGACGGTCGTTGCTCCGGACCGGGAGCGCAGTGCGGTGAGTCATGGTCTGACTATTCGCGAACCTCTCTTTGCCCGTCCTGTCGATCTGAAAGGATTGACTGCGTATGCGGTCAGCGGTACTCCCGCAGATTGTGTCAAGTTGGGCATCGATCAACTGGTTGAGGAAGCAGTGCCGGATCTAATTGTTTCAGGCATCAACAACGGACCCAATACCGGGATCAACGTTTTTTATTCGGGAACCGTTGCCGCAGCCATGGAAGCTACGTTTGTAAACATTCCTGCTATCGCCGTTTCCATTGCGTCATTCACTCCTCGGACATATTCTGTTGCCGCCGGTATTACGGCAGTTCTTGTCGAGCGGTTTGACGTGTCGGTGTTTCACGGAAGCCTCGTGATGAATGTGAATATCCCGGATTGTCCCGCTGATTGCATCCGGGGAATGCGGATCACCCGGCAAGGCCGCATCCGGTACAAGGATCACTATGTTCGCAGAGTCTCTCCGGGCGGCTTTCCTTATTACTGGCTGGATGGCGATCACCCGGATAAGGTGTGTGACATTGATGTAGATCAGGGTGCTATCGAAGAGAACTGGGTATCCATCACACCGTTGACTGCGGATTTCAATGCGGGGGAAACGCGGGTTCAGGAGGTGGAACGATGGCTCGAGATCAGCGACCTTCGTACCGAGTTCTCTTTGCAGCGCTGACTATCAGCGTTCTGTCGATATCTTCCGCAGCCACCCTAATTCGTCTTGCTGATGCTCCAGCCTTGGTTATCGCGTCTTTCCGGATGCTGATCGCTTCAGCTATTCTCTGGGCTGCAGCTCCCTGGACAAAAGCATACCGAACCAGCGGATTTAAATGGAAAAGCATCATAGGGGCTGGTGTTTTCCTCGCCCTGCATTTCGGATTTTGGATCACCTCCCTCGAATCGACATCTGTGGCCAGCTCACTCGTTCTTGTGACCATGAACCCCATCTTCGTCGCCCTCGGATCGACCCTTCTGCTCAAGGATCCACCCTCTCGACCACTGATTGTCGGAACGTTTGTTTCCATTGTCGGCTGCTTCATTCTGGTAGTCGGTGAAGGCTTCTCACTGGCCGGTTCATTTCGCGGAAACGCGTTGGCATTGGGCGGAGCTTGTGCCATGTCCTGCTACATGATGATCGGACGCCATGCGGCTCCCCACAGCCATTTCTTCGGTTACATTACTTGGCTTTACACACTATCCGGATTGGTCCTGGTGAGTGCGGCCCTTGTAACCGGGCAATCATTTGGGGATGTTTCTGCCAACTCAATTCTGTTTATGCTCCTGATTGCTATCATTCCTCAGGTCATCGGTCATTCGTTGATCAACTGGAGCCTCAAACACTTGCACGCATCATATTTAGCAGCTGCCATTCTTGTTGAACCTCTGGCAGGAACTCTCATCGCTTATCTTGTGATTAGGGAGTCGTTTTCCCGGTTCAGTTTGATCGGGGGCATTTTGATTTTATCCGGAGTTGCCTGGGCTTTTCGTCGCAGACCGATGACGGGCGGTTGACACAAATCCTCTGGTAGATATATCTTGAAGATGTCATTATGTACTCTTTTTCGCCGGTAGGAAATGGTTATGAATAGAAGTGAAGATCAGAAGACAGATCAATTCAGACCGATTAATCATCTTGATCATGCCAATGGATCCGATTCAAACCGGGTCTACTCGGCAGATCCCGAACTAAATCAATGGATTATCGAAGGAATCGAGAAACTTGATCGGAAGGATTTCAAATCAGCCATCAAGTTGTTCGAAAAAGTTCTGCGGGTGGATCCGGACAATATGAGTGCTTTCGAGAAGCTGTCCATTGCCCGGTCGGTTCAGGCGGATATCGACCGTATCAGTGAATATATGGCAATGGGCAGAGAATTGATGAACCAGAGAGAATGGCAGGGGGCTGGCGAGGAGTTTCAGGCGGTATTGGCAATCGATGCGGATCATGAGGAAGCGCGGACGTGTATGAACCAGATCCGGATGCATTTACAGAATGAAACCGGCGAACCGGAACCGGCGGAGGCCGGCGAAATGGAAATAACGCTTGGCGGGGAATCCATTTTTGAGTTTACTCCGGCACACGACTACGTATCCGATCCAAACATTGAACCGGATCAAGATACTGTTCAGACCGAACACTATTTATCCGAAAACTCCGGATCCGGTAGCTCCACCATCGATCCACAGTTTCAAAATCGGCTGGAGGAAGCTCTGCGTATTTATGAAAACGGAAATCTGGATCGGGCTCAGGAATTGCTGGAAGAGCTCCAGGGAGATTATCCGGATCAGGAGCAGATCGCGTTTTATTTAACAGCGATTTCCCGGCGCTTGGAGAGTGATCAGGTGCGTCAGGAGCAATCGAATGTAGAAACGTTGTTCAAGCAAGGGATGGACATGCTTGAACAGCAGGATTTTACTGGTGCCCGAACCCTGTTTCAAAAAGTGCTCCAGATCCGCCCGGATTTCGAGCAGGCTCAACTGCTCCTCGATCGCGTGGACAGCATGTCTCAGATGGTTTCCAGTGGCCGGCCTGGCGGAATAAAACCAACACACAGTGGGTCCCCGCGAATGACTTCCACGGACGATGTCGGCAGCAAATCATCCCGACCCCTTCCTCCACCACCACCGAAACCCCGGACTCCAGGGAGTTCAAAACTCATGATTGTCGGGGGTTTAATCCTGGTCATCGGTATCCTCGCTGCCATTGGCTTTTTCCTTTTTCAGTTTCCAAAAATGCGATTCGACAATCTGACATCCGAAGCGAAGGCACGATTCAGGGACAAGGCCTATGTCGAGGCGATCGCCCTGCTCGAGTCAGCGGTAGTTATACGCCCTGACGATTTCGAAGCGATTCGGTTGTTGGGAGATGCCTATAGTGCTTCCGGCAATCCGATGGAAGCCGTAAATGCATACCAGAATGCTCTGGCTTTGAATCCGGAAGACTTGGATCTTGTGCTCAAACTGGCTGATGCTCAGTTCGCTGCTAAGTTATGGGGTGCTGCGGAAACGACGTACCACCGATTAACCGGCGAATTGAGATTCAAGGAAGGTGCGTTTTATCAGATTGGACTTGCCCGAAAAAATCGTGGGTTGATCGATGACGCAATTATGTCATTCCGAGAGACTCTGGCAGTGAACGAAGCCCATTCCATGGCTCATTTCGAGTTGGCGAAATGTTTGGAACAGCAGGCTTTGCATGCTGAAGCGGAACTGGCGTTTCAGCAGGCGATCAGCACCGACCCGAAATTCATGGAAGGATATGAAGTACTGAGCGATTTTTATCGACAGAAGGGTGAGCATCAGAAAGCAGCGGAAGTCTTAACCCGCCTTCTGGCATGGTACAAACCGACAACACTGGATAAATCAAAACAAGTGGCTCGGCTGCGCGAGAAACTGGGTGAAGACCAGTATAACTCAGAAGACTATCTCGGTGCGGTGGAAAGCTTTACATCCGTGATTCAGATCGAACCCACTGTCGAGGCGTTTCGCAATCTCGGGCGTGCACATTACAAAACAGGCAAACTGACGGAAGCCATTTTGGTATGGCGTCGCGGCCTGGAACTGGATGACCGGGACGCCGACCTGCATTTCCAGATTGCCGTAGCCTTGTTCAGGCAAGGGGATATGAGCGGAGCCGAAGCCGGATACAAAGAAGCGCTGAGAATCAAACCCGATTTCGTGAAAGCACTGACCAATCTCGGTTTTCTATACTATCAGAACTATCGGTATGACATGGCCAGAGGATATTGGCAGCAGTCACTTGCCATCGATCCAACGCAAGAAGAAGTCCGGCGGCGATTGAAAGAAATCGAAAAAAAGTAATACTCCGGAATGACCGGTAGTTTTCGGCTCATCGGGTCTTCGGTGATGATCGATTCCATGATCATCAATGAAGACCGGATTGCTCTCGACCCTCAGAAACAATCCGCTAATGGCTAAATCCCCTGAAACAATCAGCCGGTGGGATGAACGGTTACCCCACCGGCTGAAAAGATGATTCGTACCAAGAAATGTGTATCAGTTAGCGTATCCGAAAGTGACGTAATCGATGTGCCCCATCAACTCGAATCCGTTGACCAGCAGGCCTCCCCAGAAATAGAGTCCGTCGGCTGAGCCGTTGAGGCCGGATGGCCACGTGAACGAGAAGATCGATTTGATCATATTTCCCGGAGGAAGCGACGGAATATCTTCCCACGTCACGTTTTCAGACCAGGCTGGATAGAACCAGTACATTGAGTATACGTCGAGAATGACGAAGAGATCGACATCGGCGACCGGTGAAGC
>JAFGMN010000023.1 GCA_016927515.1 candidate division CSSED10-310 bacterium
GGGAGTCACCGATAATGCCTCCATCCACGCGTCCCGAGCACCCGCCGCGTCCCCCCTCTGCATCAGGCCGGAACCCAAGTTGAACAACGGCTGGGCATGCGTATACTGCGTCAGCGGAAGACTCTGCCCCCACGCGGTGATTCCGATCACAACTCCAGCACCCACCAACCACCCAACCCGCTTCTCACGAACCCACAGAAGTAAGCTCCAACCCGCCAGGCCAACAAACGGCATTAGAAAAGCCACGACCGGCAATCGATACCGTGAGTAAATATGAAACATAACCCAGATCGCGCAATACGATGCGATCCATGCATAGAGAAACCACGTTTTTCGCCAGGTCCGCCATCCCAGCATCATGCCGACAATCCCCAGACTCCCGATGATACGAAACGGATACCGTGGATACCGGATCCAAACGGAGTATCGCCGGTAAAAATCGAAATCATAATTATCCGGTATTTCCACTTTGTTCCAAAACAGGCCCAGTTTGCGAAGCTGCAGTTTCATCGCATCCCACGGATGCGCTCGAATCCAGCGGAGCGCTTCCCCTGTCCAATACGCACTGGCTTCCTCCGGCGTCAGATGCCGTCCTAACGCCCGTTCGGCTTCCCGATGAAAATCAGCCTCCTCGTGCTCAGGCGTCATCCGGACCCGCGGCGGTCGCTTCGATGTACCGTCGGAATACGGGCTGTTCCCCAAATAGAAATTCGCTCCGCCCTGCGCCGTCAAAAGGACAAAACGTCCGCTGACATGGTAATTGCGCCATGTGAACGGCCCAATCGCTATGACCAGTCCCAGCACCAGCCATGCCCATTGCTTCAACCAGATCGAAGGTCGATGCCATGGAGCCTCCAGCACAACATACAGAAAAAGCAGGGGGATCTGCAGCAGAACCGAACCCTGAGTGGCCGCCGCCCACCCGGTGACACATCCCAACAGCGTCAGACGAACTGCCGTTACGCGCGGTGTGCGAATGAGAACCAGGTGAAGCATCAGACAGGCAAACAAAACGTTCAGCGTCGTTTTCAGTAGCAGGCCGCTCTGGAAGATCAAGACCGGATACGTGGCTGCGAGAAAACCGGCTATCAGCGCTGCTGGCCGGTTAAACAGGGTCCGGGTGATGGAGATGACCATGAGCACGGAGAGGATATCCAGGAGCATTTGAACGAGGCGGATGGCATCGGGATGGCCGTTGGAAACCAGGTAAATCGCCGCCAGAAAGTAGGGATAGAATGGGGCTTGGAAGTAAACGGTTTTAGGTAATCCCTCGCCAAAAGCAATCATCCGGGCAGCCCGGTCGTACGATGCGCTGTCGAGAACAGGGATATTGGCGACGGGATCGCGATGCAACATAAAAAAATGCCCGAGCCGCATGCCGACCGCGACAAGCAGAACAAACCAAAAAAGCGTTCGATAACAGCGAAATGAGTGATTCACCGGCTTTATTCCGTGCGTTCATCAATTCCACATGGAGCAGCGCTTGACGATTCAATGGCACTTCGATACATCTTTTCAAGGAGGAACCACTGAATGAAGTCATCCATACTTACATTATTCGCCGCAGGAATGGCAATGTTAACCATCACCGCTTCCGGGTTCGCCGACGAAATCCCCGCTGGATTCGACGTCTTCTTCAACGATGCCCAGCACAGTCAATCCAATGGCATCGACACAGCCTTGGCCGCGCTGATCGACAGCGCTGAGATCAGCGTCGCCGGCGCTTTCTACTCCATCGAACGATCCATCATCGCCGATGCATTCATTGCCGCTGCCAATCGCCTCGGTGTCGATCAGGTGCGGATCATTACCGATGCACACTACCGCGGCCAGTCCGGGTGCCGCCGAATGGAAGAAGCCGGATTGCATATCATCGACGAAACCTGCGACGGGTGGGACGACGACGATCTGAACAGCCATCATAAATTTTGCGTCATCGACGGACAAATCGTCTGGACCGGCTCCTACAACATCACAAATTCAGGAACCATTTATAACAACAATAACGCCGTCCAAATCGACTGCGTGGACCTGGCCGACGCATACCTGACGGAATTCAACGAGATGTGGGGCGGAACATCCGGCCCCCCCGGCATTTGCCGCTTCTCAACTCACAAAACCACCCAGGTCGATCATCACCTGACGTGCAATGGCGTGAACCTGGATGTGTATTTTTCTCCCACAAACGATCCCGAACCCGATACAGCTTATTTCGCCTTGCTGAATATGCTCGAATCAGCCACGCAATCGATCTATTTCTGCATGTATACCTTCACACAGAGCGGTTTGGCCAGTAAACTCATTCAACGACATCAAGCCGGCGTGACCGTTCGCGGTGTCATGGACGACAGTCAAGCACAAAGTGGTTATTCAGTCTATGACATGCTGATCAACAACGCGATCGACGTGAAGCTGGATGATGAAGTTACACCCCATGCAAACCTGATGCACCATAAATTCGCGGTGGTGGATCCCGGGAATACCTGGGCATCGGTCGCCACGGGATCGTACAACTGGACGCTATCGGCGCAAACATCGAACGATGAAAACACGCTGATCATTCATGATCCCGCCATCGCCATGGCCTTTTACACTGAATGGCATCGCGGGTATTTTGGCACGAATCCCGGCCCGACGGAACCCGTCATCGATCTGATCATCAACGAAGTGGTTTTCACGCCAGGGCATTTTTTCAATTGCCGGGCCGAGGTTTCGAATCCACAGTCGGCATCGATATCATTTGATGAATATATTATTCTGGATATTGGGGAGCCGTTTGGAGCGGACCGGTTTTATTTCTGGCCGACGTGGTCGAAAGACGCAGCGGGTAAGCGGTTCATTCTGAGTGGAAACACCTCGTTGAATCAAGACATCCTGCAGTTTATCGTTCCGGCCGATATGCCGGCGTGTGGGCCGTATACCCTCTGGGCGGGTTTGTTGGGAACCAGTGGAGCGCTCCTGGGTGACATCGATTTTGTTACGTTCCAGTTCGAATAGAGCGCAGGGCGCGAATTCCCAGGGTATTACATCACGAGTTTGGCGGCGTCGATTCCGGCCCGGAGTGCTTTTCTATTCAAGTCTTCGGTGCCGCGGGGGACGCGAGCGAGAACGGCGTTTTCAATCGCCGATTCGCTGACGACACCGGACAAAGCGGTGATGACGCCCAGGGCGACGATATTGGCGACAATGACTTTTCCGACCTTTTCCTGAGCAATGGACGTAATGGGCAGGGAGACGACGCGGTAGTTTCCCTTGGGTGGATTGAGCACACGATCGGTATCGATGACGAGAATCCCGTCATCCTTGAGATCGCCGATATATTTATCGCAAGCTTCCTGAGTCAGAGCCAGCAGGAGATCGATATTGGTGGCTTTGGGATAGAAAATATCCTCATCACTGATGATTACTTCGGATTTACTGGCTCCGCCCCGAGCTTCCGGTCCATAGGATTGGCTCTGTGTGGCGTTTTTTTCATCATATATTGCGGCAGCTTCGGCCAGAATCACTCCGGCTAATATCATTCCCTGACCGCCTGATCCGCTGAGTCGCACTTCATATCTCATGCTTGATCTCTCCATGGAGGTTCGACTAAGGCCATTTTTACCGATCACCAGCGACCTTTTCAACCAAGCGCTGGTACTGCTCGGTATACTCGGGCCGGTCTATATCCCATAACACACCCGTGGTAAACTTGCCGTCCAACTGCTCCGGCGTCATTTTTTCCGCCGCTTTCACCGGTACGGCATGATCTTTCATCCAGTTCAGCATCGCGACCGGGGTCCGCTGGTTGTTCCGGCGGCCATAGGCGGTCGGACACTGAACGATGACTTCTACCATGCTGAAGCCCTTTTTTTGAATGGCTTTCTCAAACAACTGCTGCATTTGAGTCGTATGATATGCTGTCGTGCGTGCCACGAACGACGCGCCTGCAGCCCGTGCCAATTCGCTGACATTGAAGTTCGGTTCGATTGATCCGTAGGGAGCGGTGCTTGCGTATGCCCCCATCGGGGTTGTTGGAGACACCTGTCCGCCGGTCATTCCGTAGATAAAGTTATTGAAAAGAATCATCGTCATATCGATGTTTCTCCGGGCGGCGTGAATGAAATGGTTTCCACCGATGGCGGTTCCATCACCGTCACCCGACACGACGATCACATGGAGATCCGGTCGGGCGTGTTTGACACCGGTTGCGAAGGCCAGGGCCCGGCCGTGGGTCGTATGCAGCGTATTAAAATCGACATATCCGGGTGTTCGCGAGGAACAGCCGATTCCAGAAACGAGAACGATATCATCTTTCTGGATCGCCAATTGGTGAATCGCCCGAAGAAGACCTTTCAGAATCGTACCGTCTCCACATCCGGGGCACCAGATATGAGGGAACTTACTGATGCGTAAATACTGGCTGTAATCGAACATCACATCACCTCTCGGGCTGCTTTGAGAATCTCACCGGGAACGATGGGTTCACCGTTGAGGGAGCTGACGAGCCGGATGGGAACAGTCGTATCGAGCAGCCGTTCCATTTCCCGTTTCATCTGCCCGTTATTGGCTTCAACAACGACCACTCCCCGGACCGGTGAAGCGGCTTCCTGAAACGCTTTTTCCGGAAACGGCCAGATCGTCAACGGCTGGAACAGCGCCATGCGGGGATCGGTGTCTCCGGCCATCCGAAGAGCTTGCTTGGCGGATCGTGCCGATGAACCATATGCCATGATCAGAACATCCGGCCGGTCATTCCCTTCGATCCGATAGTCGACGATATCGTCTGCGTATCGTGAAATCTTCCGATTCAGACGTCGCATGCAGCGGTCGATTTTTTGGGGGTCGTTGGTTGGAAATCCGGTTTCGTCATGGCACAGACCGGTCACATGATATCGGTAGCCGGAGCCAAAGGCTGCCATCGGTGGAATATCACTGGGGACCTGTTCGTAGGGCAGATAGGCTGCCGGGTCACAATCGGGGACCGGCCGGTTTTCAATCTGGATATCGTTGTCAGAAGGTTCCACAAGCACTTCACGCATGTGCCCGATGATTTCATCCAGCAGCAGGATAACGGGTGTACGATATCGTTCGGCGAGATTGAACGCGCGGATGGTCATCGAGTAAATTTCAGGAATTGTCGATGGTACCAGGGCAATAATTTCATGATCGCCATGCGTTCCCCACCGGGCCTGCAGCACATCACTTTGGGACGATTGAGTCGGCAGTCCCGTACTCGGTCCACCCCGCTGCACATTGACAATGACACAGGGCACCTCCGCCATAATGGCATACCCGATGTTTTCCTGCTTCAGCGAAAACCCGGGACCGCTTGTGGCTGTCAATACCTTGAACCCCGTCAACGATGCTCCAATGATTGCCCCCATTGCGGCAATTTCATCCTCCATCTGAATGAACCGACCACCAATCTTCGGTAATACCTCGGCCAATCCTTCAGCGATTTCAGATGATGGAGTAATCGGATACCCCGCGAAAAACCGGCATCCCGCCCGGAGAGCGCCCAGCACACAGGCATGATTCCCCTGGATAAAAACAGGTTTCTTTGCATTAGTCATAATTGATTATTCCTGCTGATCGAAGTCTTCCGGAATCACTTCCAAGCAAAAATCCGGACAAATATCTTCGCACCTGCAACATACGATACATGCATCTAAGTCGGCGACCGTCGCCTTGAATCGGTTCATGACAAGGACATGTTTCGGGCACACTTCGACACATAACCCACACCCCTTGCACCATTCTTCACGAATACGTATTGCTTTGACTTTTTTTACCTTACTCAACGCCGAATCTCCCCCCATCACCCTCTGAAAGGGTCTCCGCCACATCGTTCGCCGTGACAGCATCAGGAACGCCTACGGGATACCATACCCACCCATACAGATCAATAGATGAATGGCCGGAATCGCGACTCATTTGACACGTGTATCGAACAGCGACCGTCCGATATCCGCAGGATTCTCGACCATCGTGATCCCCGCGTCTTTCATTACCCGGATCTTGTCCGCCGCTGTCCCTTTGCCACCGGAAATGATCGCGCCGGCATGCCCCATCCGCTTTCCGGGAGGTGCAGTTTTACCAGCAATGAAACCAATGACGGGCTTCGTCATGTGTTCCGAAACATACTGGGCTGCCCGTTCCTCGGCATTCCCGCCGATCTCGCCGATCATCACCACTGCATGGGTATCAGGATCCGCCTCAAAAAGCGTTAACACATCGACAAAATCCATGCCAGGTATCGGATCGCCACCAATCCCGATTCCGGTTGACTGACCCATTCCCAGAGCCGTAATCTGAGCCACAACCTCGTACGTCAACGTACCACTCCGCGATACGACACCGATATGCCCCGGCCGATGTATGTCCGCCGGCATGATTCCCAGTTTGCATTGCCCGGGTGATATTATTCCGGGACAGTTCGGGCCAATCATCCGGGCTTTCAGCGCTTTCAACCGCGGCTTCACCCGCATCATGTCCAATGCCGGTACGCCTTCTGTAATGCAAACAATCAGCTTGATACCGGCATCCGCCGCCTCAAGTACTGCATCCATAGCATACGCCGGCGGAACAAAAATAATCGACGTATCCGCGTTCACGGAGCGAACGGCATCATCCACGGTGTGAAACACCGGAATTCCATGGAATAATCCGCCCCCTTTACCCGGTGTCACACCCGCAACAACCCGCGTTCCATAGTCGATCATCAACTGCGTGTGGAATGCGCCTTCACGCCCTGTCATGCCCTGGACGACAACCCGGGATTCCCCGTTAATCAAAATACTCATGACCGACCTCCCTGCCGCGCCAACCGGACAACCCGCTCCGCCGCTTCACCCAGACTATCGGCGGTATCGATCGACAACCCCGATTCCTGCAACATCGTTCGCCCTTCCAGCGCATTCGTTCCTGCAAGACGCACAACGATCGGCCGATCCAGGCAAACTTGCTGCGCCGCTTCAATTATCCCGGCCGCGACCCGGTCACATCGGACAATACCGCCAAAAATATTCACCAGCACGGCTTTGACATGAGGATCGGATAACAAAATCGTGAACGCCTCCGTGACCGCCTCACGACTGGCACCCCCCCCCACATCCAGAAAGTTGGCCGGCTCACCACCAAAGTGATGAATGATGTCCATCGTGGCCATGGCCAAACCGGCTCCATTGACCATACACCCGATCACGCCATCCAGCTTGATGTAATTCAAATTAAACTGCGATGCGCGCACTTCCAACGGCGATTCTTCCTTGATATCCCGCAGCGCTGCCAGTTCCGGGTGTCGAAAAAAACCGGATTCGTCCAACGACACTTTGGCATCCAGCGCAAAAAATTCGCCGTCATGCATAATCGCCAGCGGATTGATTTCAATTTGAGAACAATCCAACTGGATGAACATGTCGTATACACTGCGGATAACAATATCCAATTTCCGGCTCATGGCACTGTCCAGACCCAGCTTCAAACCAAGATTCCGCGTCTGGTAATTGCGTATTCCCAGACACGGATCGACATGGATCCGGATGATGGAATCCGGTTGTTCCACTGCCAGTTTCTCGATCTCCATTCCTCCGCCAGCCGACATCAAGATCACCGGCATCTCCAACTCACGGTCCAGCAATACACTGAGGTACAACTCCTGCGTCACGATCCGCGACCCGTCAGCCAGCATGACCTGATGCACAACCCGCCCTTCCGGTCCTGTCTGAGGCGAGATCAACGTCATCCCCAGAAGCCGGTCCAGAGCCACCCGAGTCTCCTCCAGCGTGCTGACCCGCGCAATTCCACCGGCCTTTCCCCGGCCGCCAGCATGAACCTGCGCCTTGATAAACAGATGGTTCGATCCCTGGTTGAAGAATGCTTCCGCAGCCTTCATTCCGATCGGCACCGATTGAACCACAGGACCGATGGAGACGGGGATCCCAAATCGATTCATTAATTCCTTGGCTTGATACTCATGAATTTTCAAAATGGTACCTCCGTGTCGAAGCGACTTTGTGACTTGTTCAGACTACGCCTCCTCGATTCCCCTTGCAACGATCCAGTTGCATTTTTTCGATGTCAAAGGGAAGATGGCAGGCATGGAACCGGCAATGAAAATCCTGTTTATTTGTGGAAAAGGAGGTGTCGGGCGGACAGCAATGACAGCCGCTCTGGCTCGTTATTTCGGCAACCGCGGAGGATCTCTTGCGGTGACATTGAACGATCCTGACAATCTGGGACATCACCTGAATACACTCATTCCATTCAATACACCCTCCCCCGCCCACGATGGAATCCATGTGATGGCTCTTGAAAAACAACGGATTCTCGATGATTACATCGCTCGTCATTTCGCAGTGGGTTTTATGCGGCGCTGGATCCTGAATCATCCCCTGTACCCGCATATCACGGCCATTCTTCCCGGTATCCGAGAAGTTCTTCTCATCGACAAGATTGTTGAATGCACCACCTCCTGTCATTCAAATCAATGGCAAACCATTCTCGTGGATATGCCCGCAACCGGCCACAGCATCAGCCTGCTGAACATCTCCGAGACAGCCGCTGCAACGATTGAATACGGCCCACTGCGACGCCGCCTGATCCGGATTCGCAGCCGGTTGACAGATCCGACGTTCTGCCGTGCCGTGGTGGTGACCTCCGCTGAAGAAACCCCGGTGCGCGAGTGTCGCGAGTTGATCCTTGCATTGCAGAATCGGGTGTCAATCGCCATCGACTGCTTGGTTGTCAACCGAATCGATCCCACCCCCCTATCCGAAGAATCAATTACTATCCTCAATCGAATGTCTCTGGAAAGTATCGAAATCCTGGCATCAGACATGTGCCCAGATACCACCTGCAATACCACCCACATAACGGCTGACTCCATGTTGACAGCCATTAGAACCCAACTCGCCCGGTCCACCCTGGCAAAACACATGATTCATTCCCTTTCCGACTGGTGGCAGGAACCATTGGTGCTGATCCCTCGGATGGACGGAGAAACACCCGCTATCATCACGCAAAACATTGCCGATGCCCTCGAAACCGGAGGTTTCCATGGGTAATCCTGTTCACTATCCGAAGCGCATGGTCCTGCTATGCGGATGCGGCGGTGTCGGGAAAACGAGCCTGACGGCCGCGCTGGGATACCTCGCAGCACGGAACGGGGACACATCCATGATCTTCACCATCGATCCGGCACGTCGCCTCGCCGATACGCTGGGTATTCGCCTCGATACCGACGATCCGGTGCCAATCCCTCTTCCCGTACACCCATCATCAACTTCCGGCGGCACACTGCAAGCCGCCATGTTCACGATTGACCGGGCAGCGGAATCCCTCGTTCACCGCTATGCCGATTCGGACACGCATGCCCGGACAATCATCGATAACCGGGTTTTCCGGCTGGCCGTCGGCCATCTCAGCGGAACCGAAGAATTTCTGGCCCTGGGTAAACTCTATCAATTGATGACCGATCATCCAGTGGACACCCTGATCGTCGATACCGCACCGTCCCGTCATGCCCTCGACTTCCTGAGCGGACCAGACAGACTGCTGAAACTCATCGATCCCGCGGTCATGAACCGCATCAAGCCATCCATTCACCGCTTCGTTCGGACCGGAACGACCGGTGGTTCCGGGGCCGGTTCGATTCTGGGCCGGATCGTCTCACGGATCGCCGGAGACACGATTATCGACGCCACCATCGACCTGATTGCTCAGATCGCAACGATGTATGACGCGTTCACCCACCGGGTCCACAATCTTCACAGCATTCTGCGCGACCGGAGTCGAACCCGGATCATTCTCGTTGCTTCCCCCATGCCGTCAGCACTCGACGATGCCCGGACAATCTATACCGAACTCAGTCATGCCGGTTTTCCACCCGATACCATCGTCTTCAACCGGGTGACTCCACCACTGATTCGCCATGCCACACTCCCCTTTTCTGCCCGATCACGACAAATTTCTGTTTCTGAACCTCTTTTTTCTGAACTCCCACTGTTCCTGTGTCGTCATCAAAAACAGGTCGAGCGGGAAACCCTGCGTATGACGTCTTTTTTGAAAACAATCCCCCATCCTTCCCCCTGTCCCCGGATCCCTCTGCTTCCTGGCGATATCCGTTCCCTGGACGATCTTGAAAAGCTGCATCCCTATCTGGCAGATTGCGTTTGAACCTCCTACAATACCGGTAACCGGAATCATCCGGAAGAGGACGTACTATGGCTAAACATGTTTTTTTCGTCGGTATCGGAGGGTCCGGGATGAACGGTATCGCCCGGGTTCTCCGCCTTCACGGATATCATGTCCGGGGTTCAGATCGCGAATTCGACCGGGGAGCACGGTCCGATTTTTATGCATCGATGCAGCGGATCGGCATCATCCTGTTTCCACAGAACGGTTCAGGAATCACACCCGATCTGGATTCCGTCGTCACATCCACCGCCGTGGAAGCCGACATTCCGGATATTGTTCGTGCCAGGGAGTTGGGAATACCCGTGATCCATCGATCCGAAGCGTTGTCCAATCTGATCGACTCGTATACATCCATCGCCGTGGCGGGTACATCGGGGAAAAGCACCGTCACGGGAATGTGTGGTTGGTGTCTGAGCCGTGGAGGCTATGATCCGCTGGTTCTCAATGGTGCCCATGTTCTGGGGATGGCCGCGGACGGATCAGATTCTGATATTTGTGCGGGGACCGGTCAATATGCGGTCTTCGAGGCAGACGAAAGCGACCGAAGCCTGCTTCGATTCACCCCATCCATTGGCATACTTACCAATATTACAGTTGACCATATGCCATTGTCGGAGCTGCGGAACGTTTTTTCAGGGTATATTCGGAATATCCGGGATACGCTGATACTCAACGCGGATTGCGCCGAATCCCGAACGCTGAATCCATCAGGCCGAAATACGCTTCGTTTCGGTATCGATCATGGCGCGGATTTCACCGCTACAGCCGTTACCGGGTCCGCTCGTCACATCTCATTCCGCGTTGAAGACCGGAGCATCCATCTCGCCATGCCCGGCCGCCATAACGTATACAACGCTCTCGCCTGCTACACCCTGCTTCGACACCTCGGCATTCCACCGGGTGATATCGAGGATCTTCTGAATGGATTCCGGGGAATTCGCCGTCGATTTCAGGTCATCGGCTCGGTAGCGGGAGTCACCGTCGTCGATGATTTCGCTCACAATCCCGACAAAATCCGTTCGACGATGGCCGCCGCCCGGCACGCAGGAAAACGGCGCATTTATGTTTTTCAACCGCATGGATTCGGTCCGACGCGATTTTTGTTTGAGGATCTGGCCGCTGTCTTCGCACAATATCCGGAATCCACGGATCGCGTGATTCTGACCCCGGTTTTTTATGCCGGAGGCACCGTCAGCCGGGATGTGAGTTCCGACGCTCTTGCGGAACGAATCCATGCACTGGGTGGTCAGGCGGACGTCTGCGACCGGAACGCTCTTCCTGATCATATCCTGGAAATCCATGAATCCGATGACTGGGTCATCGTGATGGGTGCACGGGATCCATCATTGACACAGCTGTGCCAATCAATCCTCGAAACACTGGCATCCCGGCTGGGTTAAAAACTCCGGCGGATCGACCACTCGTAATACCAATCACCGTTCGTTTTTGAAAAATCCGTTTGTCGGGCCCACTCGAAATGCCATTCGACACCGATGAGCCAAAAGTTGATTCCCCAGCCGAACGATGCGAACAGCGTTCCTTCCCGGTTCTCTGTTTTCGGATTGTCGATTTCCCATTCGAAGTCCATTCCTTTCGACCAGACAGCTGCAGCATCAACAAAGAACTTACCCCGAAAGCCATACAAGCTGATATTGCCGGGAAAACGCAACTGATCCAGCAGGGGGAATCGCAGTTCCACCGTCGCCAGAGCGACGCGACTACCCAGATACCGGTTGTAATCGAACCCACGCAACGTACCGGCACCTCCCACTGCAAACACCCGGGGTTCATCACCCTCCGACCAGGCACCCCACTGACGAAATGCCAGTAACGACCGCGCTCCCAACGGGATGTACTCCCGGAAATCGGCATACGAGTTCCAGTAATCATCGAACTCGCCACCGGTCACCACCGGAATACGAGTGCTGACACGGAAGCGCCAGCCGGAATACGCTTCGGCATATCCGGTCAAAGATTTTGACAACACCGTGTCGCCAGCCAAAACCGGTTCCACATACCCCAGCTTCCGATCCAGTTCACTGAACTCCTGGATGTTGGCCCGTTGGTAATCAATCTGCTCATATCCCAGATTCAATTCCGCCCGGTAAAAAGTCGAAAATGGATACTCCATGTGACCGATCACCGCATATTCGTCCCACTCGATTTTCTCGTAGTATCCAAACGCCGCGTTGTAAACATAGAAGTAATCGCTGTCAAGATTACCGATGCCCCCATAATCGATGCGGTTTTTTAAGTACATGTAGCGAGCCATGAAGCCCGTGTTTTCATCGCGCCGCCGGCCGATCAGTTCGAATTGGTGATCACCCAGGATATCCGACATCATCAGTCCGCCTTCAACCAGCAGATCATTGTTTGAACTATATCCGACAATGCCCACGGCATAATCCGGTATCAGGCGAAATCGCACAGGTTCCTCATCCACATCCTGCGGCGTTTCCGGCAACCCTACCGGCGGTTCCACCTCCGCCAGCTCCGAAAACATCATCTCCCCTTCTATCCCAAGCGGCGCTACTTCCGCTCCTACATCCGGAATCCGTGGCTCCCGATTGACCGGAATGACCACAATCCGCTCGGATCCCCGGTAATAATACACCATCACAATTTCCCTGCTGCTCCTCGAAAACGACGGAGTCAGGCACCCGGTAACCGGTGCAGCGAGCCGTGTGATTGTCAGGGACTCCAATTGCAGAATATACGGATCGAGAATCCCGTCGATGCGGTCGGAGATGTAGACGATGCTCTTTCCATCGGGTGACCATGCCGGCGCAGTTTCATCGGCTGGGCTGGTGAGCAAAACCTGGCTGTCTCCGGTCATGACGTCCACAATATACAGATCAAACTGGTTGTCACGTTCCGACGCATATACAATATGCGACTGCTCCGGTGACCAGAACGGTGTCACATCGACATAGGGATCATCGGTCAACTTCCGCGTCGATCCGTCCCGGGTATCGAGGATGAATAGATCGGACCGGGTTCCCTCCCAGGCGGCATATGCGATGTAGCGGCCGTCAGGGCTAAACGCCGGTGATGATGGCGCATCCTGAGAGATCGTAAACGAATCCGTAAGTCCACCGATGACCGGATCCACGATATGCGCATACGATACGTTCTCGTATTTGCTCAGAAACACGAGGCGCCCATCATCCAGGCAGCCGGAAAGCGGCCGGCCGGCGGTGATCATCTGACGGAATTGGAGAAGACCCAGGGAGCAGGTCAAACACGTCTTGAGTTCCTCTTGCTCCTCCCCCTTGACCGACCCGGTGATGATCTGAAGTCCTTCGGATGTCGCCTCGATGAAATGAACCACTTCGTCACCGACTCCGAAAACGGGTGCCATGCGCCGGTAATATCCCGGCTCCTTGGACACCACTTTTTCAAACGCAACGATGCTCTCTCGCCGTCGTTCTACTTCGATGACCCTGCGCCGCAGATCGTCCTGCCAGCGCGCCGATAAATCGTCCACTGGCACATCAAAGATTTCTTTGATGGCTTTCCGGAAATAATCCTTTGAACGCAACGTCTTTCGCATCTCAAACAGCAGCGCGCGGATCCGCGGCATACCATACTCCCTGCGTAAAAAATCGACGGCGGATTGTGCGATCTTGTATCCAAGATACTGCGACGGCAACGAATCAAACGATTCCAGGTTCTCCAATCGGGGTAAACAGTTGTTGATCACAGCATCCCGCAATACCATCCGCCCAATGGGATCCCAGTCCGATGCGAGATGCTCCGCGGTTCCCTCCATAATCCATAGCGGAACCGGCGCGATCCGGTTGAGCCTGTTTTGGAACAGAATTTCGAATTGAAATGAATGGACAAGTTCATGATTGATCAATGCTTCCAAATCTTTCTTGGACCCTTGAAGCGGTATCACAATCCGGCGCTTGATCGGTTCGGAAAATCCGCCCACTCCACCCGGAATAAAACCCGGAAGTATATTCGTTTGCTGAAAATCGGCGTATGTCCGGTACAGAACCACCGGGATTTTTCCCGATAACTCCGTACCCAGATCCGTTGACATCCGGATATACGCCGACTCAAACATGCGAACAATTTCAGGCATTTGTTCCTTCATTCCCGTGTAATAATAAAACTCGAAATGATCGGTTTCGTGTACCCGCCACTGGAAATCCGTATAGGTGACCTTGTTCTTGCCGAAACCAAACACCGGAACAGCCGCCAAAATCAGCCATCCGACAATCAGCCAATATCCACACCCATTTTTTCGAATCCTGCCCATCGTCATTTGCGCCTCCTGTCAACGAATCAGCAGATACCGGTTCGTCCGGATTTTCCGCCCTTGCAGCGTTTCCATGCACGCATCAATTTTCGCGCCTGCCAAATCGAAAAAAATACCAATTTCATCCGCCGCTCCTTCGGCATATCCATCGGCAGAATATAGTTTTTCCATGATGATTTCACCGGTTCCCAAGTTGATCAGCACCAATCCCAAGGCGAAATCATATCCCAGCCGGTCCACATACACGCGCCGGGGATACGTATACCCATACCGGTTGGTCACCCAGCGACTGTCGTACCCAGATCGATCCCGGCTTTCATAGTAAACAATTCCCGTTACGAGGTAATCCGCCTGCCAATCCGCGAGATTCTTGCGCCAGTCCTCAGTTTTCAGTTTATCAAAGCTGCTTTGCGAATCGAAATCGTCATCTTCGAGGTTGTTCACACCCGGATGAACCAGGACATTGTTGAAAATCCGGGTTCGTTCGCACCGTCTCTGGATCATCTGCTTCACATCCACCGCTGCCTGAAATCGTTTACATCGCTGATAAAACGGTCCGATCACCACGGTTTTTTGATCCAGGTTCGGTTCGAGAGCCGCTCGCCGGAATGTAACGGGTACTTTTCGGTAACCCACGATCCCGGAGCAGCCGCTCGTAGCAATCAGCATCGTACCGATGGCAGCGGAAAGGACCATCCAACCGATTGTTTTCCGTTTATTGTTCCGCTTCATCATCTGTCTCCCGTGAGTTTTGCTGCGTTTCTCTTTCCTTCACCGAGGCCAGATTTCGCCTGATCTTGTCTTCATCCGGACGTTTGGCAAGAGCAGCGGTCAGAAGCCGCTTCGCCTCTTCCGGATGGTCCGTGATTTCTGCGGCTACGCCCAGATTGTTCAACGCAGCAGCATTGTTCGGGTCTTCATTCAGCACCATCCGCCAATGCACCGCCGCTTCGGTCCAATATCCTTTTTCCGCCAGTTCGATCCCATACCGGATCATGTCCGTGTGCGTTCTTGGCCGGTGATACGCACAGGCAGCCATTCCAGTGACCATAGCCAGAACAAGGGTGGGTTGAAGGATTCGCTTGAGGAGCCAATGTGTCATCATCGATTCGACCTCCTTTTATCTCTCGATCCCTTTGTTGATTTTAAGAGCCGATCCGTCACTTGACAATACGGGTCACCCAACTCTACGATCATTTTGTTTTCATGACCGGTAGAACCATGGATTGGGAAAAACGATGCATGTGCTGTTTGCCGCTTCCGAAGCTACACCACTCGCCCGCACATCCTGCATGGGAGACGTCGTTGCCGCTCTCCCCCGCGCGTTGCAGAATGCTGGGATCGAGACATCCCTGGTCATCCCCCGGTATAAGACGATTCCCGATGCATTTCCTTTGGAGCGGATTGCCCGCAATATCCCGATTCCGATCGGTGACGGCCACAAAACCGTGGATGTGTATCTGACTCAGCTGGATCGCGTCCATGTCTATCTGATCGATCAGCCAGATTATTATTGCCGGGACGGCCTGTATCGTTTCGAGAACGAGGATTATTTGGACAATGCGGAACGGTTCATTTTCTTTTCCCGAGCCGTTGTTGAACTGATCCCGTTTTACGGATCGGTTCCGTCGATCGTTCATTGCCATGACTGGCAGACCGGTCTCATACCCCTCTACTTGAAACGATACACAGCAGATAAAGCGCAATATCATGGAATCCGAAGCCTGTTCACGATTCATAACCTGGTTTCCCAGGGTCTCTTCTGGCGGTTCGACATGCATCTGACCGGGTTGCCATGGGAGTATTTCAGGCCGGATGGTATCGAATTTTACGGAGACCTGAACCTTCTAAAAGCCGGTCTCCTGTATTCCGACGCGATCAATACGGTATCCCCCACTTATTGCCGTGAAATTCAGACCCCGGAGTTCGGATGTGGGCTGGATGGAGTTCTGCGCTCCATGGAAACAAAGTTATGTGGGATATTAAACGGCGCGGATTACGATTATTGGAGTCCGCTGAGCGGTGAAGGGATTCCCGCAGCTTACACCCACGAGGACCCAACCGGGAAAAAAATCTGCAAAGAAGCTCTTATGCGGCAAGCAGGCCTCGATCTGACGGACGACGCACCTCTCCTCTGCATCATTTCACCCCTGTACGGCCGGAAAGGTGTCGATCTTCTCGAATTGAGCATCCCGGATTTAGTCGATTCGGGATGTCGGATCATCCTACAGGGAATCGGCGACCGCAACTATGTGCATTCATTCGAGCAACTGGCTGCAGGGCTGCAAGGATCATTCCGGTTTTATCATAATCTTGATCCGATTCGATCACGGGAAATCATTGCTGGAAGCGATATCCTGATCAAGCCTTCCCGTTTTGAACCGTGCGGGTTGAACCAGATTTACGCCTTGCGGTTCGGAACCATCCCCGTGGTGCATCAAACCGGAGGTCTGGATGATACCGTCATCGACGATCCGGTAAACTCCGAAATCCAGACAGGGTTTAAATTCAAGGATTATTCGCGTGAAGCCATGCAGGAGACCATTCATCGTGCCCTGGCGGTTTTCCGGGATCCGGATCGGTGGCTGCACCTGATCCGGAATGCCATGCGTCAGGATTTTTCTTGGAATCAGTCAGCCGACCGGTATCTGATGCTGTACCGAAAACTACTGGGAATCTGAACTGACCTATGAAATCCATCAAACGAACACTCTTTCGATGGACCCTCTATTGGATCATACTCCCAGTCATCCTGTTCTATGCCGTCGTTTGGATCTTTAAACCCCACGAACGGCTCATGAACCGTTTGAAAGACGATTTACACCGTCAAGCCGGAATCGAATTGATGTATGAGCGAGTACGAATTTCTTTTCTCGGCGCTATTCGGCTCGATGGCCTGGTAGTAAGCCAGACCCGGGAACTCCGGATCCGGGTGGAAGACGAACCGGTGGCACTCAAACCGCGGCGCTATGCCGCATTCGATTCGTTGACCCTTCAAATCGCAATGAAACCTTTATTTGAAGGGAAAGCCGCCATCAAGATGACGGGTTCCGCATACGGAGGACAGTTTACCGGTGTTCTCTCGGCGCCGATTCAGACGGAACCGGCACCCTTTACGATCGATGGTGCCTGGGATCAGATCGATCTGTCCCTGCTGGCAGGTGATCATCCCGGACTCCAGGTCCAGTCCGGCCACTGTTCCGGGAGCACCGTCCTTCAAGTGGACCAGGCCCGCGTCTACCCCTACCAGGGACCGGTGGAGTTTTCCATCGACGAAGCCGGAATCGCAGCACCTGAAACCTTCTCGGACGAAATGGATATTCCGGTCATCAACCGGATCACAGGCCGCTTCGACATGAATGAGCAGGAAATCCGGATTCACGAGGTTTGGGGATACGGGCCAGATACCACATTCCAGGTATCGGGATCGGTCCATCAACGCATACCGGTTCGAAACAGCTGGCTTGATTTGACGGTGAAAATGTACTTGACGGGTGACGGTCAGCCAGTCAAGGTAGACGAATACCTGCCGATAACCATCACTGGACCCGCAAAGGATCCCCAGATCGAGTTCCTGGGTCGCAATCTCCGAAAGTAAAACCGGCGTGGTGTTCCGGGAAACACGTTACAGCGTCACCCCCCGCTCGGAATTGTGGATGAACGCGATGATTGCCTCGACATCCGGATCTTCGCCAAACTCGTCCCGCATCTGCTGAACAGCCGATGTCACCGTAAATTCCGGATTCATCAGATATCGAAATGCCTTGTGGATTCGGCTGCGCTGATGCACATCAAATCCTTTTCGTTGAAGCCCTATTTTATTCACTCCGCGCAGCCGAGCCCGTTCTCCGGCGATCAGGCTGAACGGCATCACATCCTGGGTTACGGGAGTAAAACCGCCGACAAAGCAGTAACGGCCGATGCGAACGAATTGGTGGACAGCCACCATCCCGCCGAGAGCAGCAAAATCTTCCATTACAACATGTCCGGCCATCTGAACGGCATTGGCTAAAATGCAATGGCTGCCGATGGTACAGTCATGCGCGATATGAACATACCCCATGATCAGATTGTTGCTGCCAATCCGGGTCACACAATTCTGTTTTTCAGTACCCCGGTGAATCGTGACATACTCCCTGATCGTATTATCATTGCCGATTTCCACCCGGCTATCCTCGCCACGGAAGGAGAGGTCCTGGGGGATGCAGCCCAGAAAAGCAAACGGGAAGACCCGGTTCCGTGCCCCCAGCACCATCGGCCCCTCCAGAACAACATGGTGCCCGATGATACACCCCGGACCGATTTCAACATTCGGTCCAATCACACTGTAATGGCCGATCCGGACATCTTCCGCAATACGAGCTGAAGGATCGATAATCGCAGTCGGAGCTATCACGTCAGACTCCTTTCATTCTTCTTCCAAAGCAGTCAGTCGTTTCCGCATGTCTTCCAGAGCCGTGTCGAGCCGCCGGATGTCTTCGCGCATTTCATCGGCGTGCCGAAGCGCGGCCTGGGTGCGTCGCCACTGCTGATGAGGCATCTGAGGAAATCCGGAAATCATTTCCCTGGATCTGATGCTTTTCATGATACCCGCTTTGGCCGTCAGTACGACATCGTCTCCCACCATCACATGTCCGGTAACCCCAACCTGACCTCCGATTCTGTTTCTGCATCCAATGGTCGAACTCCCCGAAACGCCTGTCTGGGCAGCAATCACCGTGTTTTCTCCGACACAGACATTGTGCGCGAGATGTATCAGATTATCGAGCTTGACACCGGACGCGATAACAGTCATGCCGAGACTTCCCCGATCGATCGTGCAATTGGCACCGATTTCTACATCATCACCGATCGTCACCGACCCGATCTGAGGAATTTTTTCATAACGGGAACCATCGGGAGCAAACCCGAAACCGTCGGATCCAACAACCGAACCTGCGTGGATGATGACTCGGTCCCCAATGGTTATCCGATGATAGAGCGAAACATTGGGATAAATAATGCAGTTCCTGCCGATCCGCGTCTCCCGTCCGACAGCGACACCGGGAAACAGAGCGGTTTCATCTCCGATGGAAACACCGGCATCGATGGTGACATGCGCTCCGATCCGCACATCGGTGCCGAGGACCGCTTCATCGGCAATGATCGCCGTTGGATGGATACCGCATGGAGGCAATACCGGAGGGTATAGCATTTGCATCAACCGCGCCAGCGCGAGATAGGCATCGGATACGACGATCATCGGGCGTACGGGCAGATCATTCACGATTTTCTCGGACACCAAAACCGCACCCGCCTGCGTATTTATAACGAGATGACGGTATTTCGGATGCGTCAGAAAGGAAATATCGGTGGGTCTCGCACGATCCAGAGCGGCCAGGCCGGAGACCACAAAATCGTCGGTCACACCGACCATCCGACCATCGATCGCCTGGACCAGTTCACTCAGCTTTCGCGCTTCCACGCCCCGTTCCCTCCAACGAAAAAGCAAGCCGGCCGTTTACTGAGCAATCTTATCGAATTCCTGGACGATGAGCGACGAAATATCCTTCGTATCATCGGAAAACAAGACAGAAGGTCCTTCGGAATCAAGAATTATCGTGTATCCCTGGTCTTTTCCGACCCGTCGGATCACTTCCGCCAATTGGTCGATGATTTTATCCAGCAACGCTTTTTCCCTGTTGGCA
>JAFGMN010000202.1 GCA_016927515.1 candidate division CSSED10-310 bacterium
ATTTTTGTGAATTTACCGTTGTAAGCGACAATGGTTCCAATCGGCGAGATGACAGCGGCGGTTCCGCAGCCGAACGTTTCTTCGGCATGATCCAGTACTTCCTCAAGTGCCAACGCTCGTTCCTGGACTGTCAGGTGGAGATCGTCGGTGGCGATTTTCAGAATCGACATCCGGGTGATTCCCGGCAGGATTGTATCGGATGGAGCGGGAGTGACAAGGGTTCGGCCGATCAGGGCCATAAAATTGCAAGCACTGAGTTCCTCGATGTACTCGTGACGAAGTCCATCCAGCCAGATCGCTTCCGTGCACCCGTTATTCTTTGCATGTTGGGTGGCCAGCATGCTCATCACATAATTGGCACCGGTTTTGAACGCACCGTGGCCGCCGGGCATTGCTCGTACCATGTGGTGAATCGTCATGGCCTTCAACGGTTTGAAGCCAGTGGCGTAATATGGGCCAACCGGCGAACAGAACATGATGAACAGCGGCTTACGGCTGACGTTGACGCCCAGGCCGGCCTCGCCGATCAGCAGCGGACGCAAATACAGAGATCCCCTTTTGTTGGGGTCTGCCTCGAATTCCGGGATGAACTTCCGGTTCCGCTTAACAAGTTCCAGAGCCGCCTCGATAAACAGGTCCACAGGAACCGGCGGCATTAAAATTCCTTCGGCGGAACGTTTGAACCGTTTGGCGTTCTCGTCGATCCGGAACAGACGGGCTTTGCCGTCCCGACCCAGATACGCCTTCGCACCCTCGAAAATCGAATTTCCGTAATTGATACCGTACGCGGCATAATGCACGCGGAGACGCGGATCATCCGGCGGCAGAAATTCACCGCGGGACTCCCAACGCCCGGATTCCGGATTGAATGAATCATTGATATAAACATAATCTGTCGGTTGAAAACCAAATGCCATCATGACCCTCCTGAAAAAAGAAAGGTGTGAACGATACACACGTCTATCGACCTTATCGATTCAGGCTCGGAATTGCAATCGCGGGAGATTCTTGACACGTTCGGGCAAGTTTGCCAAGCTGATTCTTCGATGAGAATGCGCAGGATGGATTTGACCAGGGACAATTCAGGTATAGAACCTCTGCGAGGGCGGAGACACGGACGATGCATTTCGGAATGAAAACAGATTTGACCACCGGGGAGACCGGTCACACAGCGTCAGCGATGCCGCTTCATCCCTCCCGAAAAATGTCTCCGTATCAGCATTTTCTGGATTGCGAATTGATTCTCCGGGATGAGCTGGCGATCGATCGAACTAACCTGGCCAACGAACGGACGCTGCTCGCTTACCTGCGCTCCAGCATCGCCCTTGTCATTGCCGGGATATCAATCATTCATTTCAGTCAGGAATTCTGGTATGGGATCATGGGACTGGCATGTGTTCCATTGGGTTGCGTCACGGGCATCATCGGTGTGGTTCGGTACGCCCGCATGCGACGCTCCATCGCCCATATCCGGCGACACGGTTCCCGCGCTCTGCCCGGTGCCGAATCCAGCATGCGCTCACCGATAAAACACCCTTTTTTACAGAGGGATGAAACCTGATGCAACCAATGTTCAGCAAGATCCTGGTCCTGTCTCCGCATACGGACGATTGCGAACTGGGCTGTGGCGGCGCGCTGGCTCGATTCATCGATGAAGGTCGCGAAGTGCATGTTGCCGCGTTTTCGACCTGCGCCGAATCCCTCCCCGATGGTCTTCCCACCGATACGCTGGAAAAGGAGTGGAATGCATCGCTCGATGTTCTCGGCGTTCCGGCGGCCGGTCGGCACTTGTTTCAGTTTCCCGTCCGGTATTTCCCCGATCATCGTCAGGATATCCTCGAACACATGATCCATTTCCGGGACCAGCTCGAACCCGATTTGGTCATGCTGCCGTCGCCCCAGGATCTGCATCAGGATCACCAGATTATCGCCATGGAAGGCCTCCGAGCGTTCAAAGGTACCAGTATCCTCGGCTTTGAAATTCCCTGGAATAACATCCTGTTTGAAACCCGGAGTTTTATCCATCTCGAAGAACGACACATTGCGCGTAAAATAGCTGCACTCCAATGTTACCGCAGCCAGAATTTCAGGGGATATGCCAAACCGGAGTTCATTTTTTCTCTGGCGCGGACCCGCGGTGTCCAGATCGAAGTGCCTTACGCGGAAGTTTTCGAGGCGATCCGCTGGATCATTAAATAATCATTGACCTTTTGACAGCGCCTTTCGGCGTATGGAGACAACGCATGAAAACGCGGATGAGCAGTTCAATCTGTCCGGCACTTCTCGTAGGACCTTTCATCGCAGTCTGCCTGATGACCGCGGTCCTGGGAACGGGTAGCCTGACCGGATGCGCCCAAGCGCCGGATGCAGATACTGAAACCGGGACACACACCCGTCGAAACATTGTCCGAAATGGCGATATGGAACAACCCGGAGATAATGCGCCAGTGGATTGGGAAGCGTTTTCATTTGGCGGAAGCCCTGCCGGCGCGCATGCATATGATTTTGATCCCGGCACGCGGTCACATTCCATCAGCGTTTCGCTCGATTCACCCGGAGCTGCCGGATGGCGGCAACCCATTACGCTGGAGCCGGATTCCCATTGGATGATGAGCTGTCGCGTAAAAACCGAAGATGTCAAGGGACGCGGTCTCGGAGCCACGCTCTTTTTCCCTGTGTTCCGGTATATGAAACCGCCGTCGACCGCATCTGCGGCCGAATGGACCTGGATTTCAAGCGAACTGGTCAATGCCGGGTTTACTGAAATGGATCTGACCTGCACACTGGGAGCATATGGCGGCAACACCGGTCGGGCCTGGTTCGACGATGTCGTTATCGTAAAACAGATGGATCCCGCCCATGATCCGGATCTTACGGAAGAAATGATCTGGGGACCCTTCGCTGTCCGGTATCAGAAAGAACGAGGATATATTACATCCCTACGCCTGACTTCATCCCCCGTATCGGAATCCCTCGAATTTCTCGGATCATATCCAACGCTTCCACACCTGGATCCCAAACGGGATCATTTTCTGGGTGATCTGGCTGTGGATGTGCAGCGCGACGGAGATTGGCAACGAATGACAACCGCTGATTCCAGTGCCCACCATGTCGTTTCCAAGCTGACTGATGGTCTGAATATACACCATACGTTTCCAAACGACCCCTTGTCACCGGAAATTTCGACTGCCTGGTCATGGACCGGTTCCCACCTGGCCCTGCAGATCACGCTGACTAACCGCACCCCCGATCCGATGACTATCGGTGCTGTTGATCTGCCGCTTCCCTGGAATACCAATTACTGCCTGTTCAATCCCCACGATAAAAACTCACAGCGTCTTCTGTATACGCGCCGCGTGGCAGAACACAAACACATTGGCGGTGTTTCTTCCTATGTGGTCGTTTCGCCAATGGACGGATCGGCTCCGCATTTGCTTGTAA
>JAFGMN010000203.1 GCA_016927515.1 candidate division CSSED10-310 bacterium
GCTCGCCGGCGCTGCTTACTTTTCCTACGGCGCCGGTATGTCCGGCCTCCTGTTTCAGCACATGGTTCACCTGCCAATCGCCCTCTTCGCCGCTACGGGTCTCGAAGCCGTTCTGAATCGGATCCCCCGGCTTCGAACTCCCACCATGACCGCTCTCGTTGCTTTCTTTCTCATTCCAAACGCCTGTACGATCCGGCACGTGACGATTCAGACCGGGGCAGATGTCTGGCCGACTTCCCTGTACTGGACGCGCGGGGAGATCGATGCTGCGATCCGGCTGCGCTCGATGCCACCGGGGCATGTCCTGTCGACTCGAGACAACGGGAATAAGATCGGCTGGCTGGCTCTCCACCACGTCCTGCTTGGGCACTGGGGGACGACTCCACACAAAGGTGCCAAGCAGAGCGACATGGAACGCTTTTTTTCCGATGGGGTTTCCATGGAGGAAAAAAACCGGATTTTGAAACACTACTCCATCCGGTATGTTTGGTATGGAGAAAAAGAGCGACGACTGGGTAGCGTTGATTGGCGGTTGCCCCTTATTCCGGTCATCCGGAACGATGCCGTGACGGTGTTTGATACGGAGGATCCTCTTCGGGTTATCCGGTCACTGCCGAAATGATAGCATCGTGAAACGATGCGCGTTCTCTGCCGAATTGGTCCCCGGATCCGCCGAAATAAGCGCGGTTTGTCAATAGAACGACGACGAGATCCTGTTCCGGATCGATCCAGAGGCTGGTTCCGGTAAACCCGGTATGTCCGTAGGCGGAAGGGGAGAATTTTGTACCGGCGGAGCCTGCTGAATCGGCCATTTGCCAGCCGAGGCCCCGGTGGCTACCGAGTCCGGTGGTGTGATTCATCGTGGCGAGCCGCACTGTTTCCATGGACAGGATACCGGTGGAATTCAGTCGGCCGAGTGCCAGCATGCACCGGCCGAAGCGGATCAAGTCCGGAACGGTCGAAAAGAGGCCAGCATTGCCGCCTTCACCATGCATGAAGTGGGCATTGCCATCGTGTACTTCTCCGTGCAAGCGGTTTCGACGCCAGTCAGCGTTATCCCGGCCGGCGTCACCGCTGAGCGTTCGTTCGTATGCGTTGCCCAGCTCCGTAGGCGCAATGCGGAAACGAAGCGATTTCGGGGGATTGAACTGCGTATCGTGCATTTCCAGAGGCCAGAAGATGCGGTTAGCGGCAACGGTGGAGAGTGTTTCGCCGGTGAAACGGCGAATAGCCTCACCGAGGAGTAGGAAGCCGAGGCAGCTATAGGTTACGCGGGTTCCGGGCGGCGATTCCAATGGAATACCGGCAATGGATTCCACGAGGGTAGCCGGTGAAGCAGCAAGTAGGTATAAAGGTTGCCAGGCGGGTAATCCTGACGTATGGGTCAGCAGGTGATGGAGGGTAATTGCTTGTTTCGCTGTATCCGCATTGCATTCCGGAAGGATCGATGCAATTGGCGTGTCTAGAGTCCATCCGCCGGTTTCCATTATCTGCAGAACCAGCGTGGTGGTGGCCACGGGCTTGGTCACACTGGCGATATCGAACAGGGTATCCGGTGTTACCGTTGAAGAGGAATCGCCGGGAAATCGTCGTCCGGCACAAAACACATGCGATTCACCGTGCTGGCAGATTCCCGCGACGGCACTCGGCGTCACTCCCTGATCGCACCAGTCCGCGATCCGTTGAATGACACCGTCAAACAACATGGTTCATACTCCGGCGGGATGCCGCGCGACCAGCGTAACACCCGCAAGGATCAGCAGGATGCCCACATACTGCAATACCGTCAATCGTTCGTTGAACATGAAATAACTCGCTCCACCGATGATCGCGAAACCAGCGCCGACCATCACGGGATACGCGACGGACAAGTTCATCCGGGACAGGGCCTGGGTGTAGCAAATAAGATTCAGTCCGAAACAGGCAAGACCTGCCAAAAACGGCCACGAGAGATACAATCCGGTGATTCGATCGACTGGTGATGCGTCGATGGGAAGTGTGCTGCGCACATTGGCCAATTTCATTAGAATGTTGGCCAGAGCATTGAACAGCAGGGCGATGACCAGGAATACAATGTGCATGGTACCATCCTTTGGGTGCGGGGTCACGGGGTATCGTCGTCACGAGATTACCATAGGCTGATGGCATACGGAAACCGGTTTTCGCGTGTTGTTGACCGGATGGAGTTCATCCCGTAGGCTGATGGGGTGCAGGAGGGGTTCGTGATGCATACACGGGAAATTCAAGCGATTTTCTTCGATATGGGGGGTGTGTTGATGGATGTGTCGCCGGGTTATTCGCGTGAGGAGGCGTTCCGGCGATCGCTGGGTGGACCGGCGATGCGGGCGTATCTGGGAGATGATTTCGATCTTCAGCGGTTTCTGGCGTTTTTCGAGACGGTTCTTTCCGGTCGGGCGCAACGGGATCCGGGTATTCAGGAAGATGCGTGGCGCGAGGACAAGGTGATGATGGAGCGATACACGGGCCGGCTGGTGCCGTATGATGCTTTGCGTGAAAAATTTTGGACACATATTGCGTATATGACGCGGTGTTTTGAACCGATATCCGGTGTCCGGGATGTGTTGAAGGATCTCACGGAGCGGGGATATATCATCGGGTTGATCAGCAATGTGTTTCATCCGGCGATCGTATACAAGGAATTGTTCACCCAGTGGGAAATCATCGATTTTTTTGAGCCGCTGCTGTTTTCGTCGGAGTTCCGGTATAAGAAACCGAATCCGGCGATATTCCGGTATGCATTATCCTGGTATCCGCAGATTTTGCCGGAGCAGGTAATGTATGTGGGTGACACATGGGAAATTGATGTGGAGGGTGCGCGGGGTGTGGGCATGGTTCCGGTCTGGGTCAACCGTGAGGGTGCGATGGTGAGCCGGGATGGTGTGCCTGTCGTCCGGCATATCAGGGAATTGGTTGATGTTTTGTCGGCCCGGGATCGGTTTACGGAGCTGACGCTTCGGTGACGGCGGGTTGCCAGTGCAGGACGCGATGGGGCACTTTCTGATCGACAGGAGCCAGCAGATCCGGTGTTTTCAGCAGGGTTTCCACGAGCATGGCGTGGAGTCGGTGGCCGGCTTTGACCGCGTGCACATGGGCGACGAGGTGATGGCCCAGCAGAACGATATCACCCCAGAAATCCAGGATTTTATGACGAACGAATTCGTCGGGGAAGCGCAGTTCGCCGGAGATGATCCGGTGATCGTCCAGGACGACGGCATTGTGCAGGCTGGCTCCGCGGATGAGACCTTTTTCGCGGAGATACTCGACTTCACGAAGGAATCCGAAGGTCCGGGCGGGAGCGATGGCGTGAGCGTACACATGCGGGTCTTCGCTGAATGTGGCGGCCATGGCGCCGATACTGGGATGTGGAAAATCAATATGGTATTCGATGCTGAGTTTCCGGTCATCGGTTGGAGTCGCTTCGATCCAGGCATCACCGGAATCGACTCGGACCGGTCGGGTCAGTCGCAAGCTGCGTCGTGGAGCGTTCTGCCGGATGATCCCAGCCTCCGAAAGCAGGTAAATGAACGGCGACGCACTCCCATCCATCACGGGAACTTCCCTGTCGCTGATGTGGATTTCGCAATTGTCGACCTGGTAGCCGTGCAGAGCGCTCAGAAGATGTTCAACGGTCAGTATCTCACCGCCGTCCCCGCGCAACCCCGTGTTGTACGTAAGGGCTCCGATATTCTTGAACCGAGCCGGTATCCGGGCGATGCTTCCATTGGGCTGTTCAAGAATGAACACAATGCCGCTGTCAGGCCGCGCAGGCCGCAGGTCGCACCGGATCGCGCACCCGGAATGCAGGCCGGTACCGGAAAAAGTGACTGTTTTCGCAAGAGTTCGCTGCGTGTTCATCTGGGTGTTGGTTTCCTTCAAGGTGCCTCGTCACGTGGATCGAGGGAGAAAAAAACAAATCCGATCAAAAATTGCAAGCATTTTTCATGCCAACTCCCAGCGTCTCCGCTCGACCGGTGCCAAACCCCTGAATTCATCGAAACGACCGGAATCGTCTTGAGGGCATACCGGTGGCATGACTGTGCTCCCTGCAACACAGGTTGTGGTGTGGCTGATACGGGTGGTCTGCCCGGAGCGGGTGAAGCGGCGGGAGGTCTGATAATCCAATGAGCCGGAATGTGATGAAGCGGGGGTATGTGGTGGATATCGGTTCGGCGTCGGTTCGTATTCTGGCGGGATATCGTCCGGTGGGTGCTGCTGGCAATGACATGGAAATAGTCTATAACCGCGGACAGGTCACCCGGTTGGGTCATGCGGTTCAGCGGCA
>JAFGMN010000204.1 GCA_016927515.1 candidate division CSSED10-310 bacterium
CGGGTTCTCGTTCTGCTGATCACGCCAACGCACGCATTTAACGCACCGTGGACGGTCTGGCGACACATCGCGCGGTTACCCCGTCGTGGGGCGGAGGTCGCCTGTCTGTTCACACGGGCGGCCATCCCCTGGAAAAACCGCCAGATTCCGGGCATTGCCGGAACAGGTCCACTCTGCATGACCGCCATCGCCGCCGGGCGGGGATATCGCCCGTTGCCACCGATCAGTATCGACATGCCGTCAAACTGGACGGCCGTGCATCCGGGAATCCCCCAGGATCGGGCAATACCGATCGTCATCCGGGGAATGCACCGCGCCCGGGCGTTTTTCGGAGACACCGTAACCGGCACATCCCGATGGATCACGGCCAATACCGTCTGGGACCTGCTATTCGGACTCCTGCTGTTGCCGATAACCGCCGGATATCTGGCTATCGGCCGGATGCTCCTGGCAAAAATCTTTTTCACCGACACCCGGTGCAATCGCTGCGGCATCTGCGTTGAGGAGTGTCCGGAAAAGGCCATCGTCATGCCCGAAACCCCGGATCGCCCGGTATTCTGGACCTGGCGATGCGAATCGTGCATGCGATGCATGAATACCTGTCCCCAGCGCGCGGTCCAGGTCAGCACACCCTGGGTAACCGGGTTGATCATTCTGATGATGTGGCTGACGGGTTCTTCCGGTATCTTCGCTCTGATCCGACAGATTCCCGACGCTTGGATAATCCGTTCCTGGCTCGGTCATCCCCCGTTGTCCTGGGCAATCACGGTCCTGGTGTCATGGGGAGTGATTGTGGGGGGATATCGGTTGTTTTACCGGTTCAGCCGGTGGCGATGGTTCCGGTCATTGCTGACAGCCACAGCGCACACGCGATGGTTCCGGCAGTATTTAGCACCGAAACAGCCGCCGGGACATTGAACCGCGAACCTGATCTGGTAGAATTGGCGCGTGTATGAGTAATTCGGAAGCACAGTTGATCGGTCGTTTTGTTGTCGATTCCGTCATTGGTGCGGGAGGCGTGGGGCGTGTATTCAAAGTCAGGGACCCTCACACCGGCCAAATTATCGCGCTCAAGTTAACCAATGTCGATGAAGAAAACGAAAGCAGCAGTATCCTGCCGCGGTTCCGTCGGGAGTTCAACGTTGCGCGCCGGTTGAATCATCCGCATCTGATCCAGGTGTATGAATTTGGTTCCATGGACAAGCAGTTGTTTTACACGATGGAGCTGATCGATGGAATGGATTGGAGCGGTCATCTGCGACATTTCCGGTCTCAGCTGAACGAACTGGATCCACACGACCGCCGGACACTATGGTCGCACATTCTGGAGCTGTTGATCCAAGCGGCGGATGCGTTGGCATATCTGCATGAAAACGGCCTGGTGCACCGGGATATCAAACCCGGCAATCTCCTGATTGCAAAGGATCATATCTTGAAAGTTACGGACTTCGGAACCATGCGCAGCGCGCATTCCTATACCCAGATGACGAAAACAGGGTCGATCCTGGGCACGGTGGCGTATATGAGTCCGGAGCAGACGGTGACGAGCCGGGTGGATCATCGGTCGGACATGTATTCGCTGGGATTGATTGCGTTCGAGTCCTTTACGGGACAATCGCCGTTCGAAGGGCCAATTATGAAGCAGATTCTGATGCGGTCGCGTCAGGACGTACCGGATCCGCGGCGCAGGGTGCCGGAGCTTCCCGGATCGATTGCGGAAGTGATCAACCGGATGGTGAGGCGGCGGCCGGAGGACCGGTTTTCGACGGCGCGGGAGTTGAACATTCAGTTGCAAGCTGCCCGGGATATCCTGTTACAGCTTCAAACGACGCGATTGCGGACCCAGGCGGAGCGGCCGATGCTGAAATTGCTGGATGCACCGATGATTGGGTGTGATTCGGAGCTTCACAGGATATATGGTGCCTTGCAGCATCTCAGTACGCATACGGTACCGCGGATCCTGTTGATCCAGGGTGGAATCGGCATGGGAAAAACGCGGCTGATCATCGAAAGCCGGACCCAGGCGGAACTCATGGGCCGGGAGGTGATCGGACGGCCGAACGGGGCTGAATCGTTTCTTCAGACAGTTTCGTCGATCTGGGAACAGCCGGAGCCGCCGGCAGCAGTTACCGAATCGGTTTTCTCGGCGTTTTTCGATGTATTGATGCGAAAACCGGCGCTGGTGGTGTTTGAAAACATGCATCGCCGAAACGAGGAAGACCGGGATGCGATTTACGATTTCCTGAAATATGTGGTGCATCGGTGTTTGAGTGGGGTTCCGTTGCCTGTACTCATTATCTTGACAACCGGTGAGCATGAGCCTGAGGCGAGATGGAGTGCGCGAACGATTCGTCGTTTGATGAGGAATTACGACGAGTTTTATCATCATCGATTGAAATCGTTCACGGCGGTCGAAATCCGGCAGTTCATTTCGGCGATCCTCCCGGGACCGCAGGAATTATTTGACTTATCGGATCGCTTGTATGCGGTGACAGGAGGGAATCCGTTCCACGTGGAACACTGTGTTCGGCATCTGGTGACGGAAGGAGTCATCACGCATGTCGGTGCTGTTTGGGTGGCCCATCTGGATCCGGGATTGGGGTATCGACCGCTGACCCGGGCGGAAACGCCGTTCGAACTGGTGAGGTATGCATCGGAACGTCTCCGCCTGCTGGAACCGGATGAGCGGCGTGTCGTGCAGGTCGCAGCGCTTTTTCCTGTCCGGTTCACGGTGCAAAAAATCGCTGCGTTGGTCGAAGACGATGAATCGGTGATTGCCGCTACATGTGATTCGATTCTTCAGAAGGGCATCTTCCAAAATGCACCGGGAATGGAGGAAGGCTTTACGTTCTCCACACCGGTCCTGGCATCGTGGGCGATGGAGACATTCAGCAGTCACCTGTTAACCATGACGCCCCATTCCGTGACGCAATTGCTGGAGTTGTTTCCTGATGATCCCCCAATCGCAGGCCGGCTGGCGGCCGCGCAAATGGCCCAGAGAATGAAACGTCCCGATCTGGCCATGGAAATCCTGATGAAATACGCCGAAGAATGGTACGCGCACGGCTGGATCTGCCCATCCATGACCGCATGGCGAACGGCGATGAATATCCAGACCGATACCGACGGAACCCTCGTTCTGAAATGCTCCCTCGGTATCGGTCGGTGCATGCGCGACCTCGGCCACTGGCGAAGTGCCCTGGCCCATTTCGACGAACTCGTTCATCATTCCGGCAGAGCCCTGAAAGACACCAGCACACCAAACCGAAAACTCACCGAAATCTATATCCTGTCCGTAATCGAACTCGCTGATACCATGCGTCGCCTCGACATGTTCCAGGATGCGGAAAAACGCATGACCGAATTCATGTCGATCACCCGCCAACCAGACCTCAAACATCTCCACAGACACACCCTGGCCGTCCGCGCACGCATCCGAAGAGATCTTACCGATTACCCATTCGCAGACTCCATCTTCCAACGCATCCTCCAGCAACTCGACCCGGTGGAAGATCGCGGCGAAGCCAACCGATATCGCCTGGATTACGCCCTGACTCTCCTCCGGTCCAATCAAACCGCTGCCGCCTTGTCGATCCTCGATACAGCCGTTATCGACAACATCAAACCCGATAATGCCATGCTGACATGCCGCATTAAACTCATCACCGGAGATATCAACCAGGCGATGAAAAATACCTCCGATGCTCTGACCTGCTGGAACACCGCAGCAGCAATTGCCGAAAAGGAAATGTTCCCACTGGAACGCTGCGCTGCACTCATCCGCATCGCATCCATCACGCGCAACCGCGAAAAAGAAGAATTCCTGCTCCGCGTTCAGTCCATTCTTCATCGGCTCGATATGGAAGAAATGAGTCTCGATCGCATCATATAAGCCTCTCTGGCATTCTCGTTGAATCTTCGGTAAACTGATAGGGTTAGCAGTTCCGTGAGGGAGATTACAACGTGGAATCAATGGTATACATGCTGGGTGCGGCAGGGCTTGTCGGTGGCCTGGGGCTCGGCTGGTTTATTCGACACAGCCTGCTCAATCGACAATTGAACCAGTCCCGGAAACAGCTCGAAGAAGTTCGGGCTCTTCAGTTGAATGTCGAGCATGAGTTATCCTCACTGCGGCAGAAAATCATTCAGCAATCCGGTCATCAGGAGAAATTGTCATCGGAAATCGAAAAGGCCCAATCAAAAACCCATGAGCGATCCCGGGAATTCGACGAGTTGAAATCCCGCATCGATCAACTTTCTGAAGACAATGAAACATTGCAGGAACAAATCACCTACCTGGAATCCGAACGGACGTCCTATCAGCAGTATCGGGAACAGACAGCAACGCAGATCGAAACCATATCATCCGAAAACCTGATACTGAAAGAACGTATTGAATCGCTCCAGAATAGACGGCCCCCCGAAACACCAGCGCCGACAGCCTTCGGCGGTCTGCCCCGGGTCCGACGGATTAATCCGGAAGAATACCGGGAACTGAGTCGGCAGGAAGCTTCCGAAACGATTCGTTCAGAAAAAGATGAGACCTCGCGGCTGAAAACCAATCAATCCAAATCGACCGATCGCGTCAATAAACGAAGCAATGACGATACCGGCTCTCGACCCCCAACACCCCCTCCACCCCCCAAAACCGCGCCATCAACCGAAACAATGACTCCCAAATCAACCATCATTCCGCAGATCACCCCGAACGCGGCTTCCCTGTCCCGCTTTGAACCCGATAATGAGGGTGACGAACCGGATTTCGATTTCGGACCGGTCAGACTCATCGAAAAAGAACGCATGATCGATCTGGACGCCGACCCCGAATTCAATGAACAAACCAACGACTTCGATATGACAGCGCTGCCCGACATGCCAGAACCACCGGATCTTAAGGACATGGCACCTTCATCGCTTTTCGATGCAATGGAAGATTCCGATAGCGTGGACCTCGATATGGAGAATTCCGATGGCGTTGCCCTCGATGACGATCGCTTCGCTCTCGAACCAGACGAGCCCAGCAATGAAAAAGAACCCGGATTCGTCACGATACCCGCCTCGAATTTCACGGACGGATACACGAACGGATACGATGAAGAAAATGAAGAACAATCCCTGATGGAAACGATAACATGGAAACGCGGCGACGATGTGGACGACCCGGACACAACGTTTCCCGGCGAAACACAGGATTCCGCATTTACAGATACGGTTCAACAACCGCTGGTTGGGCAAATGGATACCAGATACTCCGAATCGGCTCCCCCCCCCATCCCGCGCGCGCTACCGTCCCGGGAACCCTCGGATGAATCCGCACGTCACCGGGCCGTGCGCCGGCCCGCCGGGTGGGACCCCATGTCCGAACTGTCTCCAATAACCGGGAAATCGCATCCCCCCAGCGATACCGGAGATAAACTTAAAAAAGTGAAGAAGAAGAAGAAACCCAATACTGTCAGGATCGATACGTCAAGCAGTGATATCATCGACAGTTTCAAACGCGAATTGGGGTTACCGGAGTAATCGATTCGACGATTGATCAATTCAACGATTCGATTGGATGGCGGATCAAAACAGATGCAATACCGGATTATACCTGTTTGCCTTGCGGTTCTTCTCGGCACCGGATGTGCTCATCTTCGGCCAGATTCTCGCGATACGGTCCTCATCATCACCTTCGTCAATGTCGGATACGGCGATGCTATCATTCTCCAAACCGGCGCATCAGCCTGCCTCATCGACGGAGGATACCCGACGGTGACAGCCATGCTGCTCGACACAATTCGTGATCTGGGAATTACCGGGTTTGACTCGGTTGTTTTGACCCATCCCCACCCGGATCATATCGGCGGCCTCCATGGCATACTGGCCTCAGGATTTCCCGCAAAAGCATTCTATTGTCCCTGGAACCTGGACTCTCCCGACATTCCTTCCGGGTTCAGAAATGTCATTCTAAACCAGCGGATTCCATATCACGAGGTCAAAACCGGTGATACCATCCCCATCACCGATGACCTGGTACTGGCTGTTCTCCATCCAGATCACCCGGAACCAGACCTGAACGAATCATCCTTGGTCCTGTTCTGCCCCGTTCCCGAACGAGGACTCCTTCTGACCGGCGATATCGGTCCCAATGGACAGGCCCTGCTGATGAAAAGGTACCCCGAGCTGTTTCCCGTGACAATCCTGAAAGCTCCCCATCATGCCGGCGAATCTCTGGAATCGTTTTATGAAAACGCTCTGCCGCAAGTGACCGTGATCTGTGACGGCATCAATCCATACGGCAATCCGTGGCAGACAACCCTGGATGCCGCCGAGAGGTGGAGCGGACGGGTGATCCGGCTGTCCCATTCCGGAACCGTCCAGATTCGGATACCCCGTTCCGGACAGGAAATACATTCGGAAACGGATACCGCTGCCGAAAAAGAACGTTTTTTCATCGAAATCATTGGTTTTTAACGTCTTGATTCCTTGACTCAGTCGGCGTTTCTGTTAGTATTTTTGTCCTGTTTTGCTCTCGTCTGAAGGAAGGTACTATGACCAAAAGGATTGCTATTACCAACCAAAAAGGCGGAGTCGGAAAAACCAC
>JAFGMN010000205.1 GCA_016927515.1 candidate division CSSED10-310 bacterium
CCGTATAACCGGAGAGAGTTGGAGGTGGTGCCCTTTTACTTTAGCACTGACCCCTAAAACGGGTCCCTTTTACTTTAGCGTTCCCACTTTCCCTCCAAAACGTCTGCGACACACTCTCGCAGCCGATCATCCCAACACCACTTTTTACAGACTATTCGATCTCATGGATTTCAGCAACTCCCGGTATGACTTTCTCAGGCGCGTTTCCCGATGTGTCCAATCCGCCGGTTGCCCACCGGCGTCCCGCAATGCCGCTGCCTCGGGATCGAATGTCATATCGCCGGCATCCCGAATCATGGTATAGATCACGATCAGATCCCAAAGGGCGGCTCACCATTCATCATTCTCGGACAGATTGAAGAACGCCATTTCCGACATTTACACCTGTTTCCGGAAGTTCAGGATACTGAATATGAAGATGGAACCACCCAGGATGAGCAGCGCTTCCCACTGGAATGACAGGTCCGCAAGTGTCGCGCCTTTAAGAAGGATATCCCGGAGCGCGGTAATGAAATACCGCAGTGGGATGAGGTACGTGATCATCTGCAGCGCTTCGGGCATGTTTGAGATTGGGAACATGAATCCCGACATGAGAATCGACATGACCAGGATAAACCATGCCAGGAAAATCGCCTGCTGCTGGGTGGACGTGGCTGTCGAAATGAAAATCCCCAGTCCCAGCGTGGTCAACAGATAAATCGCCGCCATCACCGTCAGCGTGAACACACTGCCACGCATGGGTATCCGGAACCAAGCCATGGCAACTGCCAACGACAATGCAAACATGAGACCCCCCAGGATGGCAAACGGCAGGATTTTGCCAATGACCAGCTGGATCGGCCGGATTGGGGTGACGTTTAATTGCTCCAGTGTGCCGATTTCCCGCTCCCGTACCAATCCCAGCGCCGTTAGCATCATCGTTACAATGGTCAGCAATAAAGCAATGATACCGGGAATGATGCCGAATGTGCTCTCCAGCTCGGGATTATATAACGCCCGTACCCGCACATTCCCTGGCAGTAACACCGGAGAAAGCGTGGCGGCATACTGCAGGATACTGCTTCGGGCATACCCCGAACCTACCAACGCCGTGTTGGAATCCACGCCATCGATGATTAACTGGATATCCGCCGGAAGGCCGGCAATTAGATCACGGGCGAAGCCGGGCGGAATCACCAGCGCAAGCTGCGCATGACCATTGAATAAACTTCGCCGGATATCCTGAATCCGGCTCTCAACCGGTACCGCCACGAACCGGCCCGACTGCATGACACTCGCTATCACGGCACGCGATTCAGGTGTCTGATCCTGGTCCAGAATACTTATGGCGACGTCCTTAATATCGGTGGTAATCGCATACCCCAATACGAACAGCTGAACCAGGGGCATGATGAAAATTATGCCCAACATGGGCTTGTCCTTCATGATCTGAAGGAACTCCTTTCGGATCAGATGCATAATGACTCTCATCCCGTTTACTCCAATGACGCCCTGAATCGTTTCACACTGACGGTGAGCACGACGAATGCGAAAATACCCAGTGCGATCAAGGGCTCCTGCAAGTCGGACATCGTTGCGCCTTTCAGCATGATGCCGCGGATGATGACAAGGTAATACCGAGCCGGAACCAGCCGTGTGATGAGCTGGATCGGGGCAGGCATGGATGCGATGGGGAAAATGAACCCGGACAGCATCACCGACGGCAGCATGGTGGAAATCAAAGCGATCATCAGTGCAACCTGCATGGTCCGGGCTTTCGTGGAGATGAGAATACCGAACGACAGGGCGCACAGGAGATAGACCAGCGAAAACAGCGCGAGTTCCACCGGCCGGCCCTCGAACGGCACATGGAAATGGTGCATGGAAAACACAACCACAAGAATACCGAGCAAGCTGGACAGGATCACATACGGCAGCACCTTGCCGATGATGATCTCCCCGACGTTCACCGGTGAAACTAGAATCTGTTCCAGTGTGCCGGTCTCCTTTTCACGGACGATGGTGACGGAAGTGAGCAGCGCGCAGGCCATCATGAATAGAACCGCCACCAGGCCCGGTACAATATTGAACGTGGATTCCAACTCCGGATTGAAAAGGATCACGGACCGGATACCCACACCGCTCCGGCCGTGCCCTAGACCCATGCTGTCCCACGTGGCGAGGGTATGCTGCAGAACGATCTGCTGCGCATACTGGGCTGCAATGGTTGCGGTATTCGACTCCGCGGCATCGGTCATGAACTGGACAGGCCGTGGCGACGCTTCGCTGAGACTTCGGCCGTAATCCACCGGCACCGACAGCACAGCCACCGCCTCCCCGGATAGAAAAATATCGTGCGCATCCCAATCGCCGTGCTCCACCCGGGTGATGTGATAATACCCGCTTTGCTCAAATGCGCGGATCAATTGTCTGCTTTCCGCCGAATTGTCTCTGTCTGCAACGGCCAGCGAAATGTTTTTAACGTCCAGACGTACCGCATATCCGAACAGCAGCATCATGACGATCGGCAAGATAAAGATGATGAGCAGTGTTCGCGGATCGCGCTGAATATGCAGAAACTCCTTGCGCATAATGGCGGTAAGTCGCCGGAAGGCTGCTTTTCTGCTCGAACCCGGTATGTGATCGATTTCAATACCTGCAGCCACTATGCTTATACCTCCTGCCGGATCCGGTCGGAAACCAGCCGGATAAAAGCGTCCTCCAGTGTCGGATCACCGCTTTGAGCCTTGATGGTGTGCGGTGTGTCACAACTCACAATGCGACCCTGATACATGATCGCAACCCGGTGACAGTATTCAGCCTCATCCATGTAATGCGTGGTGACGAAAACGGTTTTCCCAGTATCGGCCACACCGTAAATCAAATCCCAAAACTGGCGGCGTGATACCGGATCGACACCTCCCGTTGGTTCGTCCAGGAAGACGATGGCCGGATCGTGCAGTATGGCACAGGCCAGTGCGATCCGCTGTTTCCAGCCGGTGGGCAACCCGCGAACCTGCCGGTTGAGGAGGTGATGGAGACCAATCTCACCGGACACGTGGTCGATCCGCTGTTTCAACGGCTTCCATTTCAAACCGTACACACCACCGAAAAAGATCATATTGTCGATCACGCGCAGATCGTCATACAGCGAGAATTTCTGGGACATGTATCCGAGCAGTGGCTTGACCTTTTCCGGATGCCGCATGATGTTGACACCGCTGACCGAAGCCTGGCCGGAGGTCGCCCGCAGCAGGCCGCACAGGATGCGGATGGTCGTGGTTTTACCTGCACCGTTGGCACCTAGAAACCCGAAAATTTCGCCTTTATGGACCTGGAGGTCTACATTGTCCACCGCCGTGAAATCGCCGAACCGCTTGGTCAACGCATGGGTTTCGACCGCCCACCGGGTTTCCGCGGTCATGACACCCTCCCGCTTTCCAGTAGATTGACAAACATATCTTCCAGCAGCGGCGCTACGGTCCGGATCCGGAATCCGGTTGCGCCGGCATGGGTCAATCGGTCGCCAATGGCATGGACCACTGCATCGGTTTTTTCGGTGGAGACTCTGAGGTATTCGCCGAGTGCGCAGACGGAGCGGACACCGGGAATAGTTTCCAGTGCCTTTCTGAATGGGAACAGGTTTTCGCCGTGCACCTGGATCACCCGATACGGATAGCCGTGGATCAGGTTGTCCGGCGTATCCGTTGCCAGCAGCCGGCCTTCGTTCATGAACCCGACACGATGGCACCGGGTCGCTTCATCCATATACGGCGTAGATACCAGGATCGTTGTGCCATCCCGGTCGCTCAACTCCCGGAGAATTTCCCAGAATTCCCGGCGTGACACGGGATCCACTCCCGTTGTGGGTTCGTCAAGAATCAGGATTGCGGGTGTGTGAATCAGCGCACATGACAGGGCCAGTTTCTGTTTCATGCCGCCGGACAGTGCGCCGGCACGGCGTTTCCAAAATGGTCCCAGCCGGGAAAAATGCAGCAGCCGTTCCTCCCTGGACTGCCGCTGCGCCCCAATCACGTGGAACAGGTCTGCAAAAAATCGAAGATTTTCTCCGACAGTCAAATCGGGATACAACGAGAATTTTTGAGGCATGTATCCCAAGATGGATTTGATTGTCCGGATCGATCTCATCCCGTCCAATCCGGCTACCTGAAATGTGCCCTTGTCCTGTCGGATCAGGCCGCACAATACCCGGATCAGCGTTGTTTTTCCTGCGCCGTCAGGACCGATCAATCCGAATCGTTCGCCGTGGGTGACCGACAGATCGATGCCCTGGAGCGCTCGGATGTCGCCGTATTGCTTCTGCAGCCCCACTGCCAGGATATCGACCGGTTTTTGTGCCATACTGTCTCCGTTTTGTTTATCGGCTGGAATCCGGGGTTTCGAATTCCGGGAAACCTTGCAGGGAAACATCCACCGGCATGCCGATCTTAAAAATCCGGTCCGGGTTCGGGATATCCACTTTCACAGCGTAGACGAGATCGGCGCGCGCATCCCGGGTCTGCACGTTTTTAGGAGTGAACTCCGACTGATCCGACACCCAGATTACCGTGCCGTTGAATGGTATGCCGGGATGGGAGTCCACTTCGATTTTTGCTGCTGCGCCCAGTCTGACCTTGCCGAGATCCGCTTCGCCAACGTATATTTTCACCCAGACGCGGTCCAGAGCTGCAAGCTTGATGATGGGTTTTCCGGCTGCCGTTCGCTCGCCGGCCTCCGCGTATTTTTCCACAACCGTGCCGTTGCGCGGTGCCGTGATGGTTCCATCCTGCAACTGCCGGTCCAGCACGTTCAGCCGCGCCTCCAGCGCCAGTCGTTTCGCGGGGAAAACACCGAGCGTTGTCCGGGTGGTTTCCAGGTTGCGAATTGCAAGGGCATGTGCGGTATCCATATCATCGAAATTCTGTTGGGATATAGACCCTTTTTTTTGGAGCGCCAGGGCGCGGTCGTATTGTTTCCGTGCGCCATCCAGGGCGGTTTTCGCCTGATGCACCCGGGCCAGCGCCTCCTGTTCCAGGGCGTCGATTTCCACCCGGCCAGCCGCCACTGC
>JAFGMN010000206.1 GCA_016927515.1 candidate division CSSED10-310 bacterium
ATGACCTGGATTTCATCTTGGAGATGGTGTTTCCGGAGTTCGGTTTCAAGTGCTTTTTTCACGTCGAACGCGCCGTTCGATACACAACCGGTTCCGGTACAAACGAGACAGTGGCTGCGAAACTTATCCATAAATCCCCCTATCCGATCCGTCGGTTACATTCTGTCCGTCAGTTCATTTTCTCACTGCCGATCGCCAACGCATACTCCTTCACGATTTCTCCATTGACGGCGTGTTTCAATAAAACTTCCACGATTTTTTCAGCATCGAGATCCACGTATTTAACCGGAGGAGAGTTCTGATACTCAACTGTCGCCATCGGCTCATGACTGCATAACCCGGCACATCCCGACGTCGTGACCAGGATATCCTGAATTCCCTGATCCTCAATCGCCTTCAGCAACGCGTCCATCACCTCCCGAGCTCCGGAAGCGATTCCACATGTGCCCATGTGAACGGTAATCCGCGCCTTCCCCTTGGCATCTCTCAAATTAATCGTCTTTTTCGCTTGTGCCCGAATTTTCCTCAACTCCTCAATTGTCATCTTTCCCATACATCCTCCTTTGCACGCCCTACTCATCCAGATTCTGTCGCGCAGAAATCAGTTCCCGGACGAATTGTAACACTCCAGGTTCAGAAATTGGAACATCTTCCAGCGTTTGGCGGATCACCCGCGTATCGAATACGAAAACATCCTCGTCCCGGACATGCCGGTACAGGATATCCATATCCGGGTTGCTCATCAGCAATGCGACAATCGTGGCTGCCATGTTTCCCAACGGCTGCCGATCCATATGCGTCAATCGGAACGAGGCTTCCACGCGAGTTCCGCGGCCAGGAGCCGAATCAACATCAAACCGGCCGTCAGCCTGGAGCGCTGCTTGTTTGAACATGGACAGACCCATGCCGATTCGGCGGACGGTTTTAGTCGTAAAAAACGGGTTCAGTGCTTTTCGAACCGTATCGTCATCCATCCCGTGGCCGTCGTCTTCAATCACCACTGTTACCAGGTCCGCCCGTGTTTCCTCACGAATTTCAATCACAAGCAAACCCGCTCCGGCTCGAACGGAATTTTCCGCAATATCCTGAATATGGAGCGCGATTTCCTTCACGAGCGAACAATCTCCACCCGCCGGGATCCCGACTGTTTCAGCGCTGCCACCAATTCTTCGAAGACCGGGGTTTCCATACGAAAATATGTTCGAACCCGGCCGATATCATCAAGGTAATGGGCATCGGACGCGGTAACGAATGGGATGTGAGCATACTCGGCGAACCGCGCGGCACCATCGTTCCCTGGAACCCGCCAGGAAATTTCCAGGGCATCGAAAGTCACCCGAGGAGGGATAAAACCCAACTGGCCGATAATCCCGAACGCCTGCCGGTCAATATGTGCCGCGATAGCCAATCCGTCGGCGTCATGAATCATGTCCACGAGTTGACGAATGGTATAGGCAGTAGCGGAAATGAGCAGCTTGGTGCAGAACCCGTCGACTTCATCGTCGCGGGTAGCCAGAACCTGATCCTGGAAATAGTGTTCGTCCGAGGAATCTGCCAGGGTTGATTGGATTGTTTTTTCTACCCCACTGGCGGCCTCGATGGAGGGAAACAGCGCCACGATATGGACTTCTTCGCGCGAAGCGATTTCCATGCCGGGAATGACGGTCAACGGTGTATTTCGGGCGGCTTCGAGAACGGCCGTCACATTGCCGACGCTGTTGTGGTCCGTAATAGCGATGATATCCAGCTTGGATTCTTGTGCTTTACGGACAATGGCCTGGGGTGACATTTCCAGATCGCCGCACGGTGACAGGCACGTGTGGATATGGAGATCCGCCTGGAAGGTTTTGAGTGTCACCGGGTTCCCGACAGACCCAATTGAGCGAGGCACGTCACGATTTCGAACGTGGTCATGGATGAGGACAGCAGGATGACCCCTTCTTCCCGGGCGCTTGCCAGGGTTTCTTCGAGGGGACGGCTATTTTTAGCAAGAACGATGGCGGCCAGATCTTTCAGTACCGCAACGGCAATGATGTTTTCATGAACCTGGATCGTTATCCACAGATCACCCTTCTTACCGGATGCAATCACGTCACTGAGAAGATCTCCGGCATACCCGCCGCCAATTTCCCTGTCCAATCCGTGTCCGGCATGAATGACGGTCAATCCCAACGCATCAACGATTTTTCTCAAGTTCATCCTCAAGCTCCTTGATCCGAACAAATACACAATCCGTTGTTTCCGCCTCTCCCGCTGCAATGTCCTCAGCCAGGGCCCGGCAATCTGGAGCGCCGCAAGCGCCACACGATTTACCTGGAAACAGGGCGACGAGTTCCTCGATCCGGTTCATTTTTTCGAGCGCTCGGTGAAAATCGTGGTCCAGTGCATACGGCGTGTTGGGTTTGAACCGTAAATCTTTCAACAGGTATTTCGATTCATACGCTTCCAGCACTCGCCTCGGGTTGACTCTGCTTCGCACACCGTATTGCTCGATCAAGCTACGGATCCTGCTGACGGCAAAGAACTTGTTTTTCACCACCAGCGGTCCGCCTACACACCCTTCCGGGCAAATCGAACAGTCCAGGTAATCAACATCCTTCATCCGGCCAGCCTCGACATCGTCCAGGATCTTGATGACTTCCTTAACCCCGGTCACCGTCAGACTGCTTTTTGCCGGCAACCCCCGGACCCCCCCCTCACCGATGACCCAACTCAACCCCACACCGCTCGATCGTTGCAAAATCCAATCATCCCGAACATCTTTCAGTGCACCACTCAAATCTTTGTAAATATCACGAATGGCGATAGCTCCATTCAACGTCGATTGATTGACACCCACGGGGTTCCGGATCGACACCATCAGCGCAGCACACGGGGATATCGTGAAAATTCCCACTTCCTCCGGCTTGACACCCGTCCGTTTCACAACTTCAGCACGGACACGCTGTGCCGCGATTTCCCGGGGCATTTCGATGGGGATCACGTGATCGATCAGCGTGGGATAGTTTTTAATGATCAAGCGAACTACCGCCGGACAGTAGTTGGAAATGAACGGGCGGATGTCTTTGTTCCGGTCAAGGAAAATGGAGATGGCTGCCAGGACTTTTTCGTTGCTGAGCGCAACATCATAGACAAAATCGAACCCGATATTCAGCAATCCGAGCAGCACGTCATTGGGGGTTATCGACTCATCAAACTGGGAGTAGAGAACCGGGGAAGGCAGTGCGACGAGCTGCTTGTAACCCGTCAGGTCCCGGGGTTTCAACGTTGTGGATTCGATCGCGTTTTCCGGACATACCCGCATGCATTCGCCGCAATCAATGCAGAGTTCCTCTTTCCGGATCTGCGCATGCCCAT
>JAFGMN010000207.1 GCA_016927515.1 candidate division CSSED10-310 bacterium
GTCACCTCTACGCCCGGCTCAGACGCCGCACGATTGGGTAGACACATTTTCGAGACACTTAATCTGCTCCGCGTCTACACCAAAGCACCCGGCAAAGAACCCAATATGAACCAACCGATTATTGTGAGAAAAGGAGCGACGCTCGTGGACGTTTCCGGTGAGATCCATCAGTCATTTACCGACCAACTCAAGTATGCTCGCGTGTGGGGATCCGGGAAATTTGACGGGCAGCGGATCAATCGGGATTATCTGGTTGAGGAAGGCGATATTCTCGAGTTTAAACTCTGAAAAGGAGGAAAAAGGGGGATGAACAGCAATCCTGAGAGCACCGAGCGCCGCAGTCGGGAACGAAAACTACTGACAGCGCCGATACGGGTCCGATTCCGCTTGGACATGGAAGGGGAGATTTCCGATATCAGTTCCGATGGAATGGCCATACGATTTTCACCGGGAGGGCAGCCACAGCTCATGAGTGGCAATAATCTGACCGTGCATCTGGATATGAATGGGAAAACGGTCAGCCTGGACGGGGTTATTCGCCAAGTATCGGAAACGGATGGAGACATTACGGTGGGATTGAATTATGACCGAGCCCTGCTGGCTGTGATATCAAGCCGCATGGATCAGAAATAGTCCGTTCTTTCCTCTCGGGGTGCATGCAGGCGTTGACACAATTGATAAAGCGGGTGATCTCAGAAGTGGTCCTGACGAATCAATCGTGATAGCTCGAAACTGGTGACGGGGCCGACGACGCGATTAATTTCCCGGCCAAAGGAGAAAATCACGATGGTCGGCAGGATCTCAATGCCATATTGTCGTTTGCTTTCTGGATTTTCAGCCACATTAACTGCTGCAACAACCCGGCTTGTACCGATTTTCTGCGACTCTTTTGCCAGCAACAGATACACTTCACCACTCGAATGATCCCATGGCGCCCAAAACAAAATCAGCGGACTCCCTGTAACCTGTTCGATGAACCGACCGATACGCAGATCGTCAAGGGGGATGGGACCATCCGGTTCGACGGGAAACTGACAGACCGGGCAATATACCCGGTCTGTCGCTTTATCTTTGTATGCAGTCGATGTCGTTCCGCACACCGCACACCGGACCTGTCGCCCGTGAGAAAAGTCCATCTCAGCTAACGACTCCGAGCCAATCTTTGAACAGGAAAATGAATCGTCCGATGGCCAGTGAGATACGAGCCATGACGGTCAACCCGAACGATGCGCCGAATCCCACCATGACGGTGAGAATTCCGATTTCACTGATTGGTTTGAGAGCGCCTTTATGTTCCGCCGAGAAGAAGAAATAGATCAGGGTGGCCACGGTCGTCAGAAAGATGAGCAAGCCGTAGAAGACGACGGACCAACTGTCGAAATCGGACCGGGTCAGAATCGAGGCTTCGAGTTGACGCACGATCGAGGCTTTGAACGAGGCCGGAATGGCGATGGCGGTATAGTATCCCATGGTAATTCCGATGGGAATACGGATCATCCACGAGACGCTTGGAATGAACCGTGTAATGTACAGTGCTCCCACCATCATCGGAAGAATGATAAAATAGTTATGATCATTGAATGGATTGAGCAGTCCCCAGGAAAACCCGTCGGCGCTCAATGCTTGATTGGCACCTCGAATCGGGTAGACCATGTTGGGTAAAACCACGTTATAGTAGATCAAGGTGATGGAGTAGCCGTTGGCAACGCCGATATAGAGGTGTTCAGCCGTGCGGTAAAACACATTGTCTTTCCACAAGAAGCTGAAGATCGCCAGGGTCAGCAGCGCGGCAATCCAGATCCAGAAAGCTTCCAGAATCATACTCATGATCACATCCCCCGTGTCTCGTACCGACGATTCATGAAGTAACACACATTACCCAGAACGATCATCAGAATGATGGCGATATGCGTGCTGGATTGCGAACTCATTCCTTCCGATGCCAATTGCCGTCCGTTTTCTTCGGGAAACTGTTGACGGAGGAGTTGTTCATATTCAGCGGCGCCCTTCATCCCTTCCAGCATGCCCGTCAATTGCTCCGAGTCCAGATACGGGTAAAAATCTGCCACCGAGACAGCAGTGACGCCGCCGGTCACACGGATACCATAACGGGCCTGGGCATATGCCACGTAGGTAATCGGTAACGTATTGGCGGCCAGGGACCCGATCATATCCATGTCGCGATAACTTTTAATGTTCTTTTTCGTCATCATCGGGAGACTTTTCAGTTCGTTTCCATAGAAATCCCGCGGAAACACATCGTAAATGTTCTCCCCCAGACCCAGGATCGGAACGATCGGAGGCGGCTTATAGCCGAGAAAGATATAGTCCTCACCGTAAACGACCCGGCGGCCGATCCCGTCTGCCGCCCGATTGTTGAATTCCATGGCCACCTGGTTCAATGCCTGCTCGGCAAGACCCATGGATGTGGGATAGAGGCACATAACCAAAACTTTAATGTCCCGATAGAAACAATGCCGGATCCAGGCAACAAGCATCGGAAATAACTCCGGCTGATCCTGCGGGTTGAGATCGGCGGAAATCAGAAAAACGCCGTGCTGTTCCGGAAACGAATCAATGGCGTTGAAGAGGACTTCCGTCGTCCGTTTGGATATCTTCATCGGAAGATCGAACGGGAAAATAATCGGCACGATCATGACGACAGCGACGATGAGATAAATCACCCGGCGATCGACATCCATCATTTTTTTCCATACGGATCTCTGCTCCATGATCACTCTCCCCCGCCCAGCCAGGCACGTTCAATTCCCAGTATGATTTTGAACGACGTCGCCGATGCACCGAGACCGACTCCGATCATGATCCCGCGTTTCGATGCCAGATTGGGGACATCTAGAATCCATTGCCGCAGTTCGTGCAACCCCGGAATGAATGCCGTTGCCAGCGGAATCTGACCCAGCATGACGATGAAGGCCGCCACGAGAAGCACGCCGGCGTGCAAATTTCGCATACGGAAGGCGCGATAGGCGGCCGAGCACATATAGAAGGCCAGCATGGCAAACATCGTCGAACCGCATGGAACCAGAATACCTTCATACAATTGCTGAAGACTGATTTTAAACTCTTTTTTGTAGGCAACCTGCTGATTGGATACCGGGCTGATCATCGGTGGAATCGGTTGACCTTTGAGCTGAAGCGCCGTGTGTTTCAGGTGGATTTCTTCACGCAGTTGGGATGCCTCAAACCGGTTGAAATCCGTTTCGAACTCCCGGGGAAGCTCCAGAACGGCTTTCGTCGGATCGGCATACCGTGATGGCTCATCCATAAACAGGTTTTTCTCGGCTTGGGAGGTAAAGACATAAACCAGGCCGTCATGCGCGCCAATCACCGTCCCCCCGAAAATCGTCGGTAGGCTGCGTTCCCCGCGCACGCCGCCGCCCAGGCCGATGAAGGTCGTCACAGCAAGAGCGATGAGTGTGACGTAACTGTATTGCCAGAACCGGGCTTTTCGCTTGATTTTCTGCGTATGATGAAAAATCAGGCTTCCGAGTCCCAGAATGATGGCAAATGCACCGACAATCAGCAGCAGCTTATTTCGCAGGAGATTGTCGAAATCGTGAACTTTTGTTTTGCCGACGAAAACCGATATACCGCCCCAGATGGCGAATAGGAACATAATGGTCATTGGAAATCTGCGTTTCATTCCCGTTACCTCACTCTGACCAGCGACGCCGCATCATATCCGCTGAAAACCGATATCAGCGTAAACACAACCATGATGATTAAAAACACGAGTTTTCCGTAGTCCTGGGCTTTCAATGTGCCCAGCAGCATGGGTTCCCGGCCGAGATACGCGCTGGCTGCATACAGTTCCTCGCCAATCAGCGTATAATCACAGGCGGTGATAAAAAACGGTAACTGAGCGACGGAATCCGTGCCGGCAATCTGGATTGCGCCTGTGCTGGCACCAGTTTCCGCCATGATCAGGGATTCAGCCCAGAACATACCCATCAAGAAAATGGTTGCCGGCTGCTCGCGGACCATGATTCCATCGACGCCAGCAGCAAAGGCGAACTGATCGGGTACCATGAAGAACACGGAATCCGGATCGAAAGCATCCGGCCGACCCTCCGACGCATAGGTTTCCTTTACGATTTCCCGAGCGATGGTATAGACGATCGGGTCCTTGTTGGGGCAAATGATTTTCACATCGTAATGAACGGTCCGACGAGCCACTTCACCCAGAATGTTCAGCGACGCCAGCGTCGCAACATCTTCAATGGTCGACGTTCCGGGCACATACAGCACGGGCTTTCCCATTTCCGTCGCCCGGCCGATGGCATCCTCGACTGCCGTCAATCCGGAAATCCGCCGGACAAACAACTCGACCCCGCGGCGCGCTGCCTGGATGAAGAAGAGCAACAGGGATCCAAAAACGAAAATGGCGATTAAAACCGGCATCTCCCCCAATTTCAGCCAATGGTCCCGGGCCATGACCGGTTCTGTTTCCGGCGACATGGACTGACCTTTTTCATATACTGCGGCCACCCGAAACCGATACGGCACGAAGTTTTCCAGCTGCATCACGGTGTATTGGGTCAACGCCGTCCGGGTCACTTCCTGAAAAAAACCGTCCTCTCCCGCCATTTCCAGCACATACCGGACCGGAACCCCCTCGATGGGAGGTTCCCACTGGATATTGAGGACGCCGCCATTGTCATGCGGAACATCCTGCGCGACGATGTTGCGCGGGGGATGCAATACAGGCGGCGGCTCGGGTATGGGTTCGGGTTCGGGAGCGGTTTCAATCGCCGGTTCGGCGGGTATTTCCTGAGCCATCGCTCCGGACCCCACTAAAACGGCCAGCATCACAATCCAACACCACATAACTATCCCCTTAGATCATTTTGGTTGACGAACGTTGTCAGCTGCTCACCAGGCCTTAACATGCCTCCATTCAAAGGCAGAATACTAACCGAAGCATGCGGCATGATCAAGTCTTCAGCAAAGAAACCGGTAGAAATCGAATCCAATCACCGGGTCATTCAGCCGATCACCCGGCGAAACGCGGTGAGAAACCCCTCGACGGTCAGGAGTCCCGTGTTCAGATTGCGACGGCTCGGATGATACAATCCCACCACCGATGGACCATCAGCCTCCGGCTTCACTCCGCAACCATGCGAAAAACGAACGTGTTCCCACCCTGATCCGGGATACCGGTCCTTCATCATCCGCACAACCGCATCGAACGCGACGCGGCCGAGACAAACGATCCGCTGAATACGATGCAACATCGCGATTTCAACGGCGAGCCATTCCGAGCAAACACGAATCTCCTGCGGCAACGGCCGATTATCGGGCGGCACACATTTGACGGCATTGACGATAAACGTGTCGAACAGTCGCAACCCATCACCACGGCTCCGGCCGTTCACTCCATTACTCAACCCGTTGTCTTCCAGCGCTCTGAACAGCAATTCACCAGCAGCATCTCCCGTAAACGGTCGTCCCGTCCGATTCGCACCGTGCGCCCCAGGCGCCAACCCGACAATCAACACCGACCCCTCGGGATCACCAAAACCCGGTACCGGACGATTCCAATACACCGCATCCCGATTGTTCCCCTTTCCCCGAATCGATTCCCGGAACGCCACCAACCGGGGGCACCGCATACAACGGACCAGGTCATAGATAGGATACGACGGCCGATGAATCGTAACTCCCCTCTGCCATGCCCGATACCGCAGATACTCATGCTCGAAATTCGGCGTCACCTCCCGCCGCGCCGCCAGCACCGCTACATCATCTGGGTCCCAGAACCGCACCTGGTCGATTTCCTCCCGATCCCACGAAAACGGACCATTCATGCAGACCCTGAAGGTCGTGACCCACTCCGATTCCCAGTCGGTCACCCAAATGTATTCATACAGATACTCAAGGTCCTTCGGCTCGAGACCCAATTCCTCAACGCATTCGCGCACCGCAGCCACCGCCGGCTCCTCACCCGGCATCAGATGACCCCCGACAGCGGTATCCCAGCGCCCCGGCTGAATATCCTTTGTCATCGATCGCTTCTGCAGCAGCATCCGCCCTCCATCATCCTCCACAATCACATGAATTACCCGATGCAAATGCTCCGGACGACCGTGGCAGATCGAACGAGGCAAGGGCGAAACAGCGTGACCGTGCTGATCGACACAATCCAATAATTCACCGGGTTCCCATGGCATCCGCTTCCCCCCATCTGCAACGCCCTGCAGTCAATCACCGCTTGATCACCTTCTGCCGGACGATTCAATCCGAGATACGTTGACAGGCACCTTAACATGTGATTCAGTCATTGGGTAGCTTTTTCGGGCTATGGGAATTTGAATTCTCTACCCGAATTCAGTATTACTTGTTATGTTATGAACCCATGTCCACAACATTTTGAGGTTTCACCCTTAAACCATGGAAAAACGTCCGGTGAAGAAGGAAAAAATGGATCGGGATCGGATTCAGACCGATGAATTCAATGAAATACTGCGGAATATGCAGGTGAGCATTATGCGGCGTTCGTGTCACATCCCTGAAGACGGCCGCGTCAGCATTCAATTGATTCGGGAGTTCGAATGGGCATCCAACTGGGCTGAAACGCTGGTGGACAGCCTGGAGGGTGATTCGATTTATCCCGACATCGCATCGGTTCCGGGAATGGGTGATCATCACATCGACCAAATTCTGGCGGTGTATGATGAAGAAAATGCGTTATCTTCCGTTGGCATGAATCAAACGTTGACACCGGCGGAGCGGTTCCGGATTGCGGACCGGTTGCGTCATTATACGGTAACGGCCATCGATCATGCTGTTTTGGATGCGATTTTCGATGCGTGCAACTGGGTGATTGTTGAGAGTATCACCGAGGAAAACTGTCTTAAGGAACTGGCCAGTGCGCAGGACGCCGTGCAGCGTGCGGAGTTGTATATGCTGATGGGAAACGACGTCGAAGCGTATCGGGAGTTCATCAAGATCAGTCAGGAGGAAATCAGTAACCCCGAGAACGCGTTGGCGTTGGTGAATCTGGTGGAGCGATATGAGAACCCGAAAGCTGCTTTGAAGATTCTCCGGCGGTGGTTTTTACTGGAAATCGTCTTGCATGCGTTACCGTTCGACCTGGTCTGTGACCTGATTCCGGACCGGAAAAAGAAGGATCCGTCGGCGCGAGTCCGGTATCTGCAGTCAATCTTGCTGCATTCCGGGACGATGACAGATGATGAGTTAATGCAGCACATGTGGCTTGTTCTTCCGCACCAATCGGTTTTAAAGCCGGATCTCGACGATGTGGAGCGTCGGCTCAAGTGGTTCGGGTTGAGTATGGACCGGTTGGATTTGATGTTGGATGACGATGTGCCGGTCAATCTGTTCACCATGATGAGTTCGTTGATGGAGCAGTTGGTGCACATGGCGGAGTTAGCCAAGAGCATCGAGAATCCGAAGCTTGGAATCAGTGCATTAGAACGGGCGGTATTGATGGGATTCGTCATGATCCAACTGCCGGAGCCGGTTGTTGACGATTCGTTCGAGCAAATGATCAGCGATCTGAATCTGACATCGCAGATCGTTCTGGATACCTTGGAAGAAATCGAGGAGGTCCTGGAGGATCTCGTGACGTTTTCTGACGCCGATCTGCAGAGCCAGTTCCTGGTCAAGCAGATCGAAGCACTGCGGCGATTATTAAAGCAGAAACAGGGTGCGGGTGTGATGGGGAAGTCTGATGGAGTGTCCGGTCTGTCGCGAAAGCATGATAGTCATTGAGTATGACGACATCGAGTTGGATTATTGTGTTGGATGCATGGGAGTCTGGTTCGATGCGGGTGAAATCGAATTGATGTTGGGAAAGAGTGGTATCCCATTCCCTTCGGAGGCCCTTCGCTTTCGGGTGGCGGATACGGATGCGCGGGAGTTGCGGCGGCCGTGTCCGTTATGTGGAAAGACCATGCAAAAGGTGTGTCCGGAACATGGACGGGTAATTCTTGACCGGTGTCCAGCGGGTGAAGGGATATGGTTCGATGCCGGTGAAATCCGTGAGGTGATAAAGGAATCGGCGGGAGCGGCTGGGGATATTGTACTGGGAGCTTTGCGCCGGTATCTTGGCGAGGCCTTAGCCGAAAAGTAACCGGTTCGATCTGAATAGACTTTCCGAAGTGAGCGTATCCGGAACAACGGAGGAATGTATCATGACAGGTATCTTGCTTTTTTTGGGGATCATCGCGGGATTGGTGATTTGGGTTTTCGGTATGTACAACGGTTTGGTTCGATTGCGAAACGCGGTCAAGAATGCGTGGTCGCAGATCGACGTGCAGTTGAAGCGCCGGCACGATCTGATTCCCAACCTGGTGGAAACGGTGAAAGGGTATGCCGCCCATGAGAAGGACACGTTGGAGCGAGTTATTGCAGCGCGGAATTTTGCTGTGACCGCATCGGGACCGGCGGAAGCGGGAAAAGCGGAGGGGGCGTTGACCGGAGCATTGAAATCGCTGTTCGCCGTTGCCGAGGCTTATCCTGATTTGAAAGCCAATCAAAATTTCCTCGCGCTTCAGGAGGAGTTGACTTCGACGGAGAACCGGATTGCGTTCAGCCGTCAGGCATACAATGACGCTGTCATGCAGTACAACAACAAAACCGAAATGGTTCCGACCAACATCATCGCCGGTATGTTCAATTTCAAACCGTCGGAGTTTTTCGAAATCGAGATCCCGGAAGAGCGCCAGACTCCCAAGGTCAGCTTCTGACGCAACCATCGAATCGACGATGAAAGGCGGATCCTTCGGTGTGGGAAATCGCGCGATCCAATAAACGAAAATCGGTGATCTTCGTTTTCCTCATGGCCCTGCTTCTTGTGTTGATGGGCGGAGTTTTCGGTGAGCATTTCGCACAATCGGCGGAGACGGGACTTTTGGTTGCATTCGTGATTTGGGTTATTCTGAGCATCATCGCCTATTTTCAGGGAAGAAACGTGTTTCTGGCAGTCTCCGGGGCACACAAAATCCGCAAAGAAGATCATCCGAGGCTTTTTAACATCGTCGAAGAGATGACGATCGCATCGTTACTCCCAGCAATTCCAGAGATATACATCATTGACGACCCCGCTCCGAACGCATTCGCTGTCGGACGGAAGCCGGATTCCGCCGCCGTCGCCGTTACATCAGGACTGCTCAATACATTGAACCGGGATGAACTGCAGGGCGTCATCGCTCATGAAATCGGCCACATCATTAATCGCGACACGCTTTTTATGTCCATGCTGGGGGTCATGCTCGGTTCTATCGTGATTCTGTCTGAAATCGCACGACGATCCCTGTTTTTTGGTGGAGGACGTCGCCGAACCCGCACGTCATCTTCCGGCGGCGGGCAGATTCAGGTTATCCTGATGATCGCCGGGCTGGTCTTGATGCTGCTTGCGCCGATTCTCGCACGCTTGATTTATTTGGCTGCGTCGAGAAAACGCGAATACCTGGCCGATGCCTCCGCAGCTATCTTCACTCGACTGCCTGAAGGACTGGCCAGTGCATTGGAGAAGATTTCCGTTTCACCGATCCGGTTGCGCAAAATCAACCAGGTAACAGCGCCGATGTATACGATCAATCCGCTGCAGAACATGAAACTGGCGGAAGACTCGCTTTTCAGCACACACCCCTCCACGCTGAACCGGGTCCGGATCCTGCGATCCATGGCTGGTGGATCGGGTTATGATGCGTATGATGCCGCATTCCGAGCTGTCACGGGACAAACGCGAGCGATCATCCCTCCTTCCGCCCTGAAAACAGCGCACGCGACCGTTCCATCCCGATCCCGAAGGTCCGATCCGAAATCCGATCCCGGCACTGATCAAACGAAACAGGCTCCCTCAGCGATGGGTATGGCCGGTGCTGTTCTGACCGCTGCCGTTCTAATGGACGCCGCGGCGGAACCGGTGACACCGGCCGCCAAAGTCCGTGAAACAACCGATGCCATCTGGAAGTCGAGAGGTTATCGGTTCATCCCCTGCCCGTGTGGCGCGGCATTGAAGGTCCCACCCGACTACCGCCGCACGGACATTGTGTGTCTTCGCTGCGGCCGGAAACACCCCGCCGCATCGGCATCCTAAGAACCGAACATGCCACCCGCTGACAGCCCGATTCAGCGGATATAGCCCAGCGCTTCCAACCGGTTCAGCAACATCCCATCTTCCTGGGCATACAGGTGATCCGCCCGATGGGGTTCAC